>NZ_JBFUKN010000002.1:0-186940 GCF_056400845.1 Mycobacterium sp. P4_H6
AACCGGAGTTACGCAGCGCGCTGGCCAGCCCGCTCATGGTGAGCAGGATGCCCCGCTGCACCAGTTCGTCTTCGTCGCCGGACCGGAACCGGCGCAGCAGTTCGACCTGCAGGTGGTTCAGCGGCTCCAGGTAGGGGAACCGGTTAAACACCGACCGGGCCAGCGCGGGGTTGTCGGCGAGCAGATCGTCCTGCCCGGTGATCAGCCCGTGGATCCGCACGGTGCGCTCGTGTTCGGCGACGATCTTGTCGAAGACCCGGGCCCGCAGGTCCTCGTCGGCCACCAGCTCGGAGTACCGGGCGGCCAGGCCCAGATCGGATTTGGCCAGCACCTGAGCCATGTTCGACAGCACCGTCCGGAAGAACGGCCAGCGCTGGTAGAGATCGCGCAGGGTGTCGAGCCTGGCGTCGTCGCCGGCGATGTACTCCTCGAACGCGGTCCCGGTGCCGTACCAGCCGGGCAGCATCACCCGCGACTGGCTCCAGGCCAGTACCCAGGGGATCGCCCGCAGATCCGAGATGGCGGTGGTCGGTTTCCGCGAGGTCGGACGGCTGCCGATATTGAGCGCCCCGATCTCACTCACCGGCGTGGACTCCTTGAAGTACTCCACGAATCCCGGTGTCTCATGGACCAATTCGGAGTAGGCACGTTGCGCGCGGGCGGCCAGATCGTCGAGCACCGAGTAGGCGCTTTCGGCGAACTCCCCCAGCCCCTCGGTGTCGAGCAGGGTGGATTCCAGCGTCGCCGCCAACAGTGTCTCCAGGTTGCGGTGCGCGATCCTCGGCTCGGCGTACTTCGCGGCGATCACCTCGCCCTGCTCGGTGATCCGCAGCGACCCCTTCACCGCGCCGGGCGGTTGAGCCAGGATGGCGTCATAGCTGGGGCCGCCACCACGGCCGACCGTCCCCCCGCGACCGTGGAACAGCCGCAACCGGATTCCGGTCTTGCGCGCCGATTCGACGAGGTCCAGTTCGGCCCGGTACAGCGCCCAGTTCGCCGCCAGGTAGCCGCCGTCCTTGTTGGAATCGGAATAGCCCAGCATCACTTCCTGGTGACCGTTGCGCGCGGCGACCGCGGCCGCGTAGACCGGCACGTCCAGGGCGGATTCCAGGATCGAGGAGCCGCGCTGCAGATCGTCGATGGTCTCGAACAGCGGCACGATGCCCACGGGTGCGTAGGCCTGGTCGCCGGAGACGTCCAGCAGGCCGGCCTCCTTGAGCAGCACCGCCGCCTCCAGCATGTCCGAGACCGACTGGCACATCGAGATGATGTAGTTCGGCACCGCCTCGGCTCCGAACACCTGCACCGCACGGGCCGCCGCGCCGACGATGCCGAGTTCCTTGGCGGCCAGCTCGGACAGGTCGGCGCCCGGTCCGATCAGCGGACGGCGGGTGCCGATCTCGGCGGCCAGCAACGTCACCCGCTCATCCTCGGACAGTGCGGCGTAGTCGGGGTGCACGCCGGCCCAGGCCAGCAGTTCAGCGACGACCTGCTCGTGCACCTCGGAGTTCTGCCGCATGTCGAGCCCGGAAAGATGGAAGCCGAAGACCCGCACCGCTTCCCGCAGCCGGCCCAGTCGATCATCGGCGAGCACCGCGGAACCGTTGACGCGTAGCGATTCGTCGACGGCGTCGAGGTCGTCGAGCAGCTGGCCGGGCGAGTCGTAGGCGGGCAGTCCCAGATCGAGTCCGCGCTCGGGGCGACGGTCCAGGATCTGCCCGGCGGTGGCGGTGAGCCGGGCGTGGATGACCCGCAGCGCGCGGCGGTAGGGCTCATCGCTGCGGGCGGGCTCGGCGCAGGCATCGGCCAGCGCTTCCAGAGCCGGGCTGACCTGCACCAGCCGTGCCGACATCGACAGTTCCTCCTCCAGCGTGGTGATCTCGCTGAAGTAGTGGGTGAACGCGGTGAACGCGGCCCGCCCGGTGGCCAGCCGCACCACGTCGGCGTCGACGTTCGGGTTGCCGTCCCGGTCACCACCGATCCAGGATCCGGGCCGCAGGATCGGCGTGGCCAGCAGCTCCGTTCCCGGGAACCGTTCCTGCAGGGCGGTGCGCACCTCGGCGTTGACCCGTGGGATGACGTCGAGGAAGGCGGCCGGGTAATACCGCAGCCCGGTCTCGATCTCGTCGGAGATCTTCAGCCGCGACAGCCGCACCAGCGCGGTCTGCCACAACGTGAGGATGTGCCTGCGCAATTCGGTTTCGATATCGCGGCCGGTGTCGGTGCGGGTGTGCCCGTGCAGGCGCAGCCGCATCAGTTCGGTGATGTGGTGCTGGGTGTCGAACACCGTGCGGCGACGGGTCTCGGTCGGGTGCGCGGTGATCACCGGTGACACCAGTGCACCGGTCAGTGCGTCGGCGACCGCGGCCGCGTCGAGCTGGGCGTCATCGAGTTTGAGGTAGGTGGCGGCCAGGCTGCTGTCCTGCGGCGGTTCGCCGGCGGCCTCGTGTACCGCCCGGCGCCGTTCCCGGTGAATGTCCTCGGCCACGTTGGCCAGCAAGGCGAAATGGGTGAACGCGCGGATCACCGGGATGGCCTGGTGGACGTCGATATCGCGGAACAGCCCGGCCAGCTCGGCGCGGTCGATCTCGGAGCGCCGCACCCGGAAGGATTCCACCCGGGCCCGTTCCACCAGATCGAAGACGGTGTCGCCGTTCTGGTCGCGGACGGTGTCGCCGAGAATCGCACCGAGAAGTCGAATGTCCTCGCGCATGGGCTCGGTCGCCTCGCGACCACCAGTGGTGCGTTGCACCGAGCCGATCGGTTCCAGTGCGGTGTCGGTGCGGTCTGCCATCACTCAAGTATCGACGTGCGGGAACGGTACTGCAGAACGAGACGGTTCTACGCGTTGTACTTGATGCGCAATGCCATACCGACGATCGACACCAGCCAGATGCCGATGACGAAGAGCGTCAGGCGGTCCAGGTTCTTCTCCACGACGGTCGAACCGGACAGGCTGGACTGCACGCCACCACCGAAGAGCGTCGAGAGACCGCCGCCCTTGGCCCGGTGCAGCAGGACGAGCAGCACCACCAGGAGACTGGTGATGATCAGCACGATCTGCAGAGCGAGTTCCATGGCGGAGAGTTTACCGGGTGGGGTCAGCTGTTACGGGAGTGGCCCACCGGCGGCGATCGCGGACAGGGTGGCGAACTGCTCCCCGTCCAGCGAGGCGCCACCGACCAGCGCACCGTCCACGTCGGTCTGTCCCACGATCTCGCCCACGTTCTTGGCGTTGACCGACCCGCCGTAGAGCACCCGCACGCCGGCGGCGATCTCCTTGGACGACAGCGCGGCGAGTTCCGTGCGGATGGCCGCACACACTTCCTGCGCGTCCGCGGCGCTGGCCACCCGGCCGGTGCCGATCGCCCACACCGGCTCGTAGGCAATCACCACCTGGTTGATCTGCTCGGCGGACAGCCCGGCCAGCGAGGCACGCAACGAGTTGACGTTGAACTCCACGTGATCGCCGGCTTCACGCACCTCGAGCTGCTCACCGATGCACACGATCGGGGTGAGACCGTGCTTGAGCGCGGCGAGCGCCTTGGCGGCCACCACCGCGTCATCCTCGTGGTGGTAGGTGCGCCGCTCGGAGTGCCCGACGACGGCGAAGGTGACACCCAGCTTGGCCAGGAACGAGCCACTGATCTCACCGGTGTAGGCGCCGGAATCGTGCTGGGACACATCCTGCGCGCCGTAGGTCAGTCGCAGCTTGTCCCCGTCCACCAGGGTCTGCACGCTGCGCAGATCGGTGAACGGCGGGATGACGGTGACGTCGACCTTGTCGAAGTACTTGTCCGGCAAGGCGAATGCGATCTTCTGCACCAGCGCGATGGCCTCGAAATGATTGAGGTTCATCTTCCAGTTGCCGGCGATGAGCGGCTTACGTGCCATATTTCTGCGACTCCAGTACGTCTATTTCAGGACATCGATGCCGGGCAGGGTTTTGCCCTCGAGGTATTCCAGCGACGCGCCGCCGCCGGTCGAGATGTGCGAGAAGCCGTCGTCGGGCAGCCCGAGCTGGCGCACCGCAGCCGCCGAGTCGCCGCCGCCGACCACGCTGAACGCGCCCTTGCCGGTGGCACCGATGATCGCCTCGGCGACACCCTTGGTGCCGGCGGCGAAGTCCGGGAACTCGAACACGCCCATCGGGCCGTTCCAGAACACCGTCTTGGCGTTGGACAGCAGCGCGGCGAAACGCTTGACCGACTCCGGGCCGATGTCCAGGCCCATCTTGCCGTCCGGGATCTTGTCCGCAGCCACCGTCTCGTGCGGTGAATCGGCGGCGAATCCGTCGGCCACCTCGATGTCCACCGGCAGGTGGATCACGTCGCCGTAGGTCTCCAGCAGCTTCTTGCAGGTGTCGATCATCTCGACCTGGCACAGCGAATCGCCCACCGAAAGTCCTTGCGCGGCAAGGAAGGTGTAGCACATGCCGCCACCGATGACGATGCTGTCGGCCTTGGTCGCGAGGTTCTCGATGACCGCGAGCTTGTCGGACACCTTGGAGCCGCCGAGCACCACCGCGTAGGGCCGCTCGGTCGAGCTGGTCAGCTGCTCGAGCACCTTGACCTCGGTGGCCACCAGCGTGCCCGCGTAGTGCGGCAGCAGGGTGGCGACGTCGTATACCGAGGCCTGCTTGCGGTGCACCACGCCGAAACCGTCGGACACGAAGGCCCCCGGCGTTCCGTCGGCACCCTCGACGAGCCCGGCCAGCGCCTTGGCCAGCGCCAGGCGTTCGGCGTCGTCCTTGCTGGTCTCCCGGGCGTCGAACCGGATGTTTTCCAGCAGCAGCACGTCACCGTCGGTGAGGCCCTCGGCGCGCGCCAGTGCGTCGGTGCCCACCACGTCGCCGGCGAGCTGGACGTGGCGTCCCAGCTGCTCTCCCAGCGCCGCGGCCACCGGGGCGAGCGAGAACTTGGGGTCCGGCTCGCCCTTGGGGCGGCCGAGATGCGCGGTCACGACGACCTTGGCGCCGGCCTCGGCGAGCGCCTTCAGCGTCGGCACCGAGGCGATGATGCGGCCGGGGTCGGTGATGGCGCCGTCGTCGTCGAGGGGGACGTTCAGGTCGGAGCGCACGAGGACGCCCCGACCCCTGACCCCGTCGGGACCCTCGTTCAATAGATCGTCGAGAGTGGCGACCATGACTACAGCGACTTACCGACCAGCGCAACCAGATCCACGAGGCGGTTGGAGTAGCCCCACTCGTTGTCGTACCAGGAGACGACCTTGGCCTGGTTGTCGATGACCTTGGTCAGGCCCGAGTCGAACAGCGAGCTGTGCGGGTCGGTGACGATGTCGCTGGAGACGATCGGCGCGTCGTAGTACTTCAGGATGCCCTTGAGCTTGCCCTCGGCAGCGGCCTTCATGGCGGCGTTGATCTCGTCGGCGGTGGCCGACTTCCTCAGCTCGGCGGTGAGGTCGGTGACCGAACCCGTGGGGATCGGCACCCGCAGCGCGTAGCCGTCCAGCTTTCCCTTCAGCTCGGGCAGCACCAGGCCGATGGCCTTGGCCGCACCGGTGGAAGTGGGCACGATGTTGATGGCGGCGGCACGGGCGCGACGCAGGTCGCTGTGCGGGCCGTCCTGCAGGTTCTGATCCTGGGTGTAGGCGTGGATCGTGGTCATCAGGCCCTTGACGATGCCGAACTCGTCGTTGAGCACCTTGGCCAGCGGGCCGAGGCAGTTCGTGGTGCACGAGGCGTTGGAGATGATGTTCTGGCTGCCGTCGTACTTGTCGTCGTTGACGCCGAGCACGATGGTGATGTCCTCATCGCTGGCGGGCGCGGAGATGATGACCTTCTTGGCGCCGGCGTCCAGGTGACCCTGCGCCTTGTCGCGCTTGGTAAAGATGCCGGTGGACTCCACGACGATGTCGACGCCCAGGTCGCCCCAGGGCAGCGCCGCCGGGCCTTCCTTGACCTCAAGAGCCTTGATCTTGGTGTCGCCGACGACGATGGTGTCCTCACCCTCAAGGGAGACGTCGTAGGGCAGCCGGCCCAGGATCGAGTCGAACTTCAGCAGATGCGCCAGGGTGGCGTTGGAGGTCAGGTCGTTGACCGCGACGATCTCGATGTCGGTGTTCTTGCCCGCGGTCTTCTGCGCGTCGAGGGCGCGGAAGAAGTTGCGTCCGATGCGGCCGAAGCCGTTGACGCCTACCCGAATGGTCACAGTGTCTCTCCTAGATCGTCGAGGGAAATCGCGGTGAACTGCTCGCAGGCCAGCCTAGTAGTGCCGGTTCCTGCGCGTGCACGCTGGTCAGACGTACCGGTCACAGCACGTTCAGTCGTCCGCGTCGTGCAGGGCGAGTTGGTCGACATCACGTGGGTCGCGGCCGGTGAGATCGGCGATCAGCCCGGCATCGGAGAGGTCCATGGCCTCGGAGTGTTTCCAGTCATGATGGGCGACCTCGTTCAGCCGGGTGGTGATCTGGTGGTCGGTGACCTGGATGGCGAGCTCGCGGCGGTGGTCGAAGCTGCCCGGTGAGAAGTTGATCGAGCCGACGACGGCCCGCTCGTGATCGGCGAGAATCATCTTGGCGTGCAGCTTCATGTGCTTGAGGCGGTGGATCTTGATCCCGACGTCGTCGAGGATGCGCATACCGCTGACACCTTCGACCAGCTTGCCGTCCTTGAGGTGATGCGCCGCCCGGGCCATCACGTGCACCTTCACCCCGCGACGTTTCGCCCGGACCAGGCGTTCGATGATCACCGGGTCCTGGTAGCGCTCGTTCTGCAGGAACAGCGTGTGCTGGGCGCTGTCGATGAAATCGGCGATGCGATGCCTGCCGTTGGTCGGGCACCAGATCAGGTGCGCCCCGGCACCCGGGGCGAAATCCTCACGGGCCCAGTCCGCTTCGAAGCAGTCGATGATCTCGCTCACTTCGTAGGCGCTGGGTGTGACCACCGCGTAGTCGCGGGTGCGGGTGAAATTGTCATCGGTCCAGTTCAGCGATTCGACGAAGGCATGCTCGTCGTCGATCACCATCGACTTCTCGTGGGTGATGTCGAAGGCCGGGTTGCTGGTGCGGACATCGATGCCGAAACCCTGCAACATCTCGCGGGCGGCGTCGTTGTCGGCCTCCCCGTCGCGGCGTTCGGGGTTCAGCATCACCTTCACATTCACGCCCCGCCGGTGCGCGGCGACCACCGCGTCCAGCAGGGCCCGGTGACTGAAGGCGAACATCTTGACGCGCACCGACCGGGTGGCGCCGTGGATCGCATCGAGCACCGGCTTCGCCGAATCGTCGGGAAGAATGATCAGCGAACGTGTCACGGAGTGTCGTCCTCGTATTGGATGCGGTGCAGGTCGGCATACCTGCCACCCGCCGTCAGCAGCTGATTGTGCGTGCCCTCCTCGACCACACGCCCCTCCTCCAGCACGACGATCTTGTCGGAATCGCGAATCGTGCTGAGCCGGTGGGCAATCGTGATCACCGTACGGTCCCGCATCAATCGCTGCAGCGCGGACATGACCAGGTGCTCGGACTCCGCGTCCAGGGCCGCGGTCGGCTCGTCGAGAATCAGGATCGGACTGTCCCGGATGAGGGCACGGGCGATCCCGATGCGTTGACGCTGACCACCGGACAGGGTGAGACCGCGATCGCCGACCGCGCTGTCATAGCCCTGCGGCATCTCGGAGATGAACTCGTGTGCGTTGGCCAGCTTGGCCATCTCGACGATCTCGTCGTGATCGGCCTCGGGCCTGCCGAAGGCGATGTTGTCCCGGATGGTGCCGCGGAACAGCACCGTGTCCTGCAGCACGTAGGCGATCTGGCGGCGCAATTCATGGAGTTTGTAGTCGCGCACGTCGACCCCGTCGATGCGCACCGTGCCCACACTGGGGTCGTAGAACCGCGGAATCAGGCTGACCAGACTGGACTTTCCGCTGCCGGTGTGGCCGACCACGCCGACCAGCTGCCCCGGCTGCACCTCGAAAGTGACATCCCGCAACACCGGCGTCGCGCCGTCGTAGCTGAACGCCACCCGCTCGAAACCGATCGCGCCCCGGACATCGACGGGGTCCACCGCGTCGGGCTTCTCCTCGATGCCGGTCTCGGCGGTGAGCAGTGCGTTGACCCGGTCCACCCCGACCGAGGCCATCGCGATGGTGTTGGTGAGTTTGGCCAGATCCTGGACGGGTTTGAAGAACGAGGCCAGATAGGAGATGAAGACGGTGAGCGTGCCCGCGGTCATGGTGCCCGCGATGACGAGCGCCGATCCCCGCCACAACACCACCGCCGTGCACGCGGCGACGACCACGGCCACGATGGGCGATACGACCGATTTCACCCGCCGCGCGTTGAGAGCCGCGTCGACCGCCTGCTGTCCAGCGATCGCGAGTTGACGCTCCTGCAGATCCTCCCGGTCGAACGCCTTGACCACGCGGATGGACTGCAGGCCCTCCTCCGCGACCGCCACGATGTCGGATTCCCGTCTGCGTACTTCGTGGGTGGCCGCCTTGACCATCTTACGGATCCGCGACACGAACAACAGCAGCAGTGGCGCCACCGCGAGGGCGATGAGGGTGAAGTCCCACTGCAGCCACAGCATCAGCGACATCATTCCCACGATGGTCAGCAGATCGGTGGCGATACCCAGCGTCGAGGCCGACGCGAAATCCTGGATGGTGTCGACATCGTCGGTGAGTGTGCTCAGGATGGGCCCGACGCGGTGGGTGTCGAAATAGTTCAACGACAGCTGCTGCAGATGGTGGTACGCCCGGGTGCGCAGGTCGTTGCCGATGCGCTGGCCGACGGTCTCGGTCAGATAGGTCGCCACGTAGGTCGCCACCGCGGCGATGACGGCGATGATGAGGACCATGATCGCCGCCAGACCGGCGATGTGCATCCGGCCCTCACCGCCCAGCAGCGGCAGCAGGCGATGCAACCACTCGGGCAACGGGTGGTGGCCGATGACGCTGTCCAGCACGATCTTGAGCGGCCAGGGCGCGGCAAGGCCCATCGCGATCTGGACCAGGAGCACCGCGAAGATGCCGGCGACCAGCCACCGGTAGGGGCGGATCAGTTCAAGGATCAGTCTCATCGTGACCGTCGCCTCGTCTCGATCGGCTCCTAGGCGTCTTCGAGCAGGTCCGGGGTGACCGCCGACTCGGTGTCGGGGATACCGTCCTGCTTGGCCTTGCGGTCGGCCATCGACAGCAGTCGCCGAATGCGTCCTGCCACGGCATCTTTGGTCATCGGCGGTTCGGCCAGCCGGCCCAGCTCCTCCAGTGAGGCCTGCCGGTGCTCGACCCGCAACCGGCCGGCCTGCGCCAGATGGTCGGGGACGGTGTCGCCGAGAATGTTGAGGGCGCGTTCCACCCGGGCCGCGGCGGCCACCGCAGCGCGCGCCGAGCGCCGCAGGTTGGCGTCATCGAAGTTGGCCAGCCTGTTGGCGGTCGCCCGGACCTCGCGCCGCATCCGGCGTTCCTCCCAGGTGAGCCGGGTGTCCTGCGCACCCATCCGGGTCAGCAGTGCCCCGATCGCCTCGCCGTCGCGCACCACCACCCGGTCGCTGCCGCGCACCTCGCGCGCCTTGGCGCTGATCCCGAGCCGGCGGGCGGCACCGACCAGGGCCAGCGCGGCCTCGGGACCCGGGCAGCTGACCTCCAGTGCCGAGGAACGGCCGGGCTCGGTGAGCGAGCCGTGCGCCAAAAACGCGCCACGCCAAGCCGCTTCGGCGTCGTTGACACTGCCGCCGACCACCTGGGCGGGCAACCCGCGAACCGGGCGGCCCCGCAGGTCGAGCAGCCCGGTTTGCCGCGCCAGGGCTTCACCGTCTTTGGCGACCCGCACCACGTAGCGGGTGCTCTTGCGGATGCCACTGGCCGACAGCACGTGCACCACGGCGTTGTAGCCGTAGAGGTCGTGGATGTCCTTGCGCAGCCGGCGCGCGATGATGCCGAGGTCGACCTCGGCTTCGACCACCACCCGGCCGGCGACGATGTGCAGGCCGCCGGCGAACCGGAGCAGCGCGGACACCTCCGCGCGCCGCGCACTGACCGAGTTCACGACCAGACGGCTCAGCTCGTCCTTGACCTCGGCCGTCATCGCCACGACTCGTCCCCCCTTGGTCCGTTCATTGTCTGTTGTCCGTCCTGGTCCTGCTCACCGGGTGGGCCGGGCTCCCGGCCACGCACCCGTACCCCTTCCAGCGCTGCAGCCAGCATCGACGGGTCGTGTAACTGTGTACCAGGTCGGGATACCGCGGCAAACTCCACATTCGCGCCGAGCAGCGTGGCCGTGCGTGCCAGTTGTTCGCGCTCCCTGTCACTGGGCACCCGCGACGCGTCGATGATGATGTCGTCCACCTGGAAGCCGGGAGCATGCTGGGCCAGAACGTGAATGTGACGTTCGGCGGAGAAACCAGCGGTCTCCCCCGGCTCGGCCGCCAGATTGAGCACCAGTGCCCGTCGCGCGCCGGTCGCATTCAGTGCCGAGGCCAATCCGGGAACCAGCACATGCGGGATCACGCTGGTGAACCACGACCCGGGGCCCAGCACCACCAGATCGGCGGCCATGATCGCGTCGACGGCCTGCCGCGTCGCGGGCGGATCGCCCGGCAGCAGCCGTACCCGGCGGACCTGACCGACCGTGGTCGCCACCGCGACCTGACCGCGGATCACCCGGAACATCCGCGGATCGGATTCCAGCCCGGCCACGTCGGCTTCGATCTGCAGCGCCAGCGGGCACATCGGCAGCACCCGGCCCTTGAGGTCGAGGATGCGGCCCAGTTCGTCGAGCGCGGCGACCGGATCGGCGAGCACCTCGCTGAGACCGGCGAGCAGCAGATTGCCGATCGGGTGACCCGCCAGCGCGCCGCTGCCGCCGAAACGGTGCTGGATGATCGTCGCCCACAGACGGCCGTGCGGTGAGTCAGAGGCCAATGCGGCCAAGGCCATTCGCAGATCGCCGGGCGGCACGATGTCGAGTTCGCTGCGCAGCCGCCCGGAGGAACCACCATCGTCGGCGACGGTCACCACGGCGGTGACATGCGGGGTGAGCCGACGGGCCGCCGACAGCGTCGCGTACAGACCGTGGCCGCCGCCGAGCGCGACGACGCGCGTTGGACCCGCCGTCATTCGCGACCCAGATCCCGGTGCAGTGCCCGCACCGTCAGGTGGTCATCGGCCTCCAGCCGGCCGGCCAGCGCCTCGGCGATGGCGACGCTGCGGTGTTTGCCTCCGGTGCAGCCGATGGCCACCGTCATGTAGCGCTTGCCTTCCCGGCGGTATCCCTCGATCACCACCCCCAGCAGCCGATGATAGGTATCGAGGAACTCCGCGGCGCCGTCCTGACCGAGCACGTAGTCGCGCACGGCCGGATGCTGACCGGTGTGCGGGCGCAGCTCGTCGACCCAGTGCGGGTTGGGCAGGAACCGGACATCCATGACGGTGTCGGCGTCCATCGGCAGTCCGTATTTGTAGCCGAAGGATTCCACTGTCACGTTGGTGTGCGCGACCGCCTCGCTGCCGAAGGCACGTTCGATGCTCTCCCGCAGCGCGGGCACCGCCAGTGTCGTCGTATCGATGACCAGGTCGGCCACCGCGCGCACCGGGGCCAGCATGGCTCGTTCGGCGGTAATCCCTTCGGCCAGAGTTTGATTGCCCTGCAACGGATGGCTGCGGCGGTTCTGCTCGTACCGGCGCACCAGGATCTCGTCGGCGGCTTCCATGAACAGCACCCGTGGCCGGATACCGCGGGTGGCCAGTTCGTTGCGCACCGAATCCAGGTCGCCGGTGAATCCGCGGGACCGGACGTCCATCACCAGCGCCAGCTGGGTGATGCGGGAACCCGCGGCCAGACCGAGATCCACCATCCGCGCGATCAGCTCGGGCGGCAGGTTGTCGGCGACGTACCAGCCGAGGTCTTCGAGCACTTTGGCGGCGGTGCCGCGGCCGGCGCCCGACAATCCGGTGACCAGGACGACTTCGATCCCTGATTCCTCGCTCATTCGCTGGTCTGCCACTCCGATATCTGTTCTGAGTTCTGGTCGGCTTGTCGTTCGGTCTGTTCGTCTTCGGGTGGACCGTGTTGGGGTCGATCGTCTTCGGGTCGATCGTCTTCGGGTCGATCGTCTTCGGGTCGATCGTCTTCGGGTCGATCATTGTGCAAAAGCGGCTCGGGCGTGTCGGAATCGATGGGCGTGTCCATCTCATCACCCGCCGGGCCGGGCGTCGCCACCCCCAACGCTTCCAGCACCGCCTTCGCCGTCGCGACGCCGATTCCGGGCACCGTGGTGATCTCCTCGACGCTGGCTGCGCGCAAACGCGATACCGAACCGAAGTGCGTCACCAGCGCCTTGCGCCGGTGCTCCCCCAATCCTCGCACCGAATCCAGCGCCGAGGCGGTCATGCGCTTGGAGCGCTTGCTGCGGTGGAACGTGATGGCGAAGCGGTGAGCCTCGTCACGGATGCGCTGCAACAGGTAGAGCCCCTCGCTGGTGCGCGGGAAGATCACCGGGTCCGCCGACGGGCCGGGCACCCAGACCTCTTCCAGACGTTTGGCCAATCCGATCACCGCGACATCGGTGACCCCGAGGTCGCGCAGCACCGCGGCCGCGGCGTTCACCTGCGGTGCGCCGCCGTCGACGACGTAGAGGTTGGGTGGGTAGGCGAACCGGCGTGATTTGCCTTCGGCCACCATCGGCTGTTCGGCATCGGCGACGTGCCGGGCGAACCGGCGCCGGGTGACCTCGGCGATGGACGCCACATCATCGGACCGGCCTTCCCCGGCGGCCTCCCGGATGGCGTAGTGCCGGTAGTCCGATTTCCGCGGCAGACCGTCCTCGAAGACCACCAGCGAGGCCACCACATCGGTGCCCTGAACGTGGCTGATGTCGACACACTCGATCCGGAGCGGCGCATCGGCGAGCTCGAGCGTTGTCTGGATGCTCTGCAGCGCTTCGGATCTGGCGTTGAAGTCACCGGCCCGCTTGAGTTTGTGCTGCGCCAGCGCATCCTGGGCATTTCGCTGCACCGTCTCGGCCAGCGTCCGCTTGTCACCGCGTACCGGCACCCGCAGGTCCACCCGCGATCCCCGCAGTCCGCTCAGCCAGTCGGTGAGTTCCTCGGCGTTCTCCGGAAGCACCGGCACCAGGACCTGCTTGGGCACCGGGTTGGTGGCCTCGTCCTGTGGACCGCCGACGGCCCCGAGTTCGGCCTGATCGCCGTAGAACTGGGTGAGGAACTGCTCCACCAGGCGCGCCTCGCCCGAATCCCCCGGTTCTCCTGTCTTTTCGACCACCCAGCCGCGCTGCCCGCGTACCCGCCCGCCGCGCACGTGGAACACCTGGACCGCCGCCTCCAGGTCGTCGTCGGCGAAGGCCACCACATCGGCATCGGTGCCGTCACCGAACACCACGGTCTGCTTCTCCAGGGCACGTTTGAGCGCGCCGATGTCGTCGCGCAGCCGGGCCGCCCGCTCGAAGTCGAGTTCCTCGGCGGCGGCGTTCATCTGCCGCTCCATGTCGCGGACCAGCCGGTCGGTCTTGCCCGCCAGGAAATCGCAGAAGTCCAGCACGATCTGCCGGTGCTGTTCGGCACTGACCCGTCCGATACAGGGCGCCGAGCACTTGTCGATGTACCCGAGCAGGCACGGCCGGTCGATCTGCTTGTGCCGCTTGAAGACTCCGGCCGAGCAGGTGCGCGCCGGGAACACCCGGGTCAGCAGATCCAGGGTCTCCCGGATGGCCCACGCATGCGAGTAGGGCCCGAAGTAGCGCACCCCTTTGCGCCGCGGCCCGCGATAGACGAACAGCCGCGGGTATTCCTCGTTCAGCGTCACCGCCAGCACCGGGTAGGACTTGTCGTCGCGGTACCGGATGTTGAACCGCGGGTCGAACTCCTTGATCCAGTTGTATTCCAGCTGCAGGGCCTCGACCTCGGTGGACACCACGGTCCACTCGACGCTGCCCGCCGTCATCACCATCTGCCGGGTCCGCGGCGCCAGGCCGGAGATGTCCGCGAAATAGGAGTTGAGGCGGCTGCGCAGGCTCTTGGCCTTGCCGACGTAGATCACCCGGCCGTGCGGATCACGGAACCGGTAGACACCGGGTTCGACGGGAATCGAACCCGGCGCGGGCCGGTAGGTCGCTGGATCGGGCACGGGTCCAGGTTAGAGCGTGTCTACGACGTCGATATACCCGCAGTACACGGCGCCTTTTTCTTCGAAGTTCCGGAAAAGGTCGTAACTTGCCGCCCCCGGGGACAGCAGCACCACGTCGACGCCGGGGACCGCTGCGGCCACCCGGACGGCGTCCTGCAGGCTGTCCACCGGATGGGTGCGGTCGGGGTGCGCGGCGGCGAAGCCGGTGCCGATGCGGGCGCCATTGGTCGGACCCTGGATGAGGGTGACCCGGCGCTGCCCGCTGCACAGGTAGGTGTCGAGTTGCCGGTAGTCCAGTGCCCGGTCCATGCCGCCCACGATCAGTGCGATCTCCTCATCGGATCGCATGGCGGTCAGCGCGGCCACCACGGCCTCCCCGGTGGTCGCCAGCGTGTCGTCGATCCAGCGGATACCCCCGGTGCGCCGCACGGTCTGCAGCCGATGTGGCAGACCGCTGAACGAGGCGGCCGCGGCATCCACCTCGGCCGCGGTCACCGCGCGCCCCAGCACCTGCTCGGCCGCCAGCGCCGCCAGTGCGGCATTGACGGTGTTGTGCGCGTAGGACAGCACCGAGTCCCCCGCCGGTGTTCTGACCGTGGCCGGGTCCAGTTCGCGCAGCGGGGGAAACTCCGAGATCCCGATCCGCCGAAGCGATTCGACGACACCGGGTGTCGTGACGAGGCAGCGCGTTGCAGCACCGAACACGTGGGATTTGGCCTCGTAGTAGGACGCGATGTCGCCGTGGAAGTCGAGGTGATCCTGGAACAGGTTGGTGATCACCGCCACTGCGGGCGGCGTGTGCAACAACGCGCACTGCTGACTCGACAGTTCGGCCACCACCCWTTCGTCCCCGGCCGGGTCCAGATCCGACAGCGGAGTGCCGATATTGCCCGCGGCCACCGCGGGCACGCCCAGCCCGGCCAGCAGATGCGCGAGGAAGGCTGCGGTGGTGCTCTTGCCCTTGGTGCCGGTGATCCCCACGGTGTGGGCGCCGTGGCGGGCCATGAACCAGTCGGCGGCGTTGGACACCGCTTGGCCGGCGTCACGCATCTGCGCGAACACCGGATGCCGCCAGGGCACACCGGGACTGACGAAGACGATATCGGTGTCGCGCAACTGTTCGGGGGCGTCGGGTCCATGACTGACCGTCAGATTGGGCAGGTCGGGGGCGTCGGTGGTGGCGCGATCATCGACCGCGATGATGCGGGCGGCCCCCTGTGCGGCGGCGGTGCGGGCCATCGAGAGCCCCTCCTTGCCGAGCCCCCAGATACCGATGACCCGGCCTGCCAGCTCAGTCATCGAGCAGGTTCGCATAGCGTTCGGGCACATGGTGTTCGGCCGGTGAGGGATCCGGATTGACCGCCACCACCGCCAATTGCGCACGCTGCCCGGCGAATTCGTCGACCAACTCCAGACCCTGCCACTGCGGGTCGTCGATCACCGCGAGCATGGACTCGGCGGCCTCGTAGTACTCCCCCACGCATTCGAACGGCTTGTGCACACCGACGCCGAGGATGTCGGCGATACCGTCGCGGTTCCCGGTGTCGGCGAACAGGTTGCGGCCGAAGATCTTTTCCAGCGTGGGCCGGCCCAGTCGCGGCGCCAGCAGCACGAAGACGAACTGGCATTTCGGGCAGTGCCCACACCACGAGCTGGCGCGCCGGCTGGGATCGAGCGCGAACAGCCGGTTACAACTGGTGAACACACCGAAGTACTCGGGGCTGGTGGCGAACCGGTCGGCGATCTGCGATTCCGACAGCCCGCGCAGCAGCGAGAAGTAGCGGTCCGGGTTGAAGCCGTGGCGCGCCAGGGTGTCCCGTAGCAGCGTCTCGTAGGCCAGACTCTTGGACCACTGGTGGTTGATGTCGCGGCCGAGCCACTCGACGTTGCCGACGTTGGAGGACCGCTCATTGGACAGCACCACCGGCCCGAACCCGTTGGCGTCGGCAACGATCAACCCGATCACGCTGTTGATCGCGGTCACCGGCACATGCCCGTTGTAGGCGCCCTCGGCGTTGGCCTGGATGAGGCGGCGGTCGATGCTGCGCCGGACGTGCACACTGTTCAGGCCGCTGACCTCGATGCACCGGTCGATGGGGTCATACCGGTTGACGCTGAACAACATCGGCGCAACACCGTGCCGCCGGAACGCCTCGATGCTGACCACCGAATCCTTGCCGCCGCCGACGGGGACCAGCGGGGTCGCCGCCGGATCCCAGTCGTCACCGGGTCGAGGCCCGTCGGTCGCGGCCGGGCCGTCGATCTCGGGTGTCAGCGCACCGGGCAACTGGTTGGTGTAGGCGAACTCACCGAGCCCGCCCTCGATGAGCGCGTTCAGGTAGCGTTTCTCGAAATCGTGTGTGGGGAAAGCGATCTCGATCCGGGGCGGGGCGGCCGCCTTGTAGTAGCTCAGCGAGCAGGTGAGCGTCAGCAGCCGGGACAGCAACGGGTCCGGCGCCGCGCCGGCCAGGCTGTCACCGAAATCGATCACCTCGGTGAAGCCGACCGGATCCGGCCCGCGCAGCGTGTAGTGCAGTTCGAGCCGGCCGTCGACCCAGTCGTGGCCGTCGATCACCAAGGCGTCGAAGGATTCCGGACGGAAGGACTCACTCATGTCGGTGCCACCTCGAGACGACGGGCGCCGATGGCGCTGACGGGATGGGTCTCGAAACGCGGTGACACCCACCATGCGTGCGTGGTGCCGGACATCGGGACGGGCTCATCGGAGTACCGCACGCCGTCCAGCAGACCGGCGGCCCGCAACAAATCCAGTCTGTCGGCACCGATGCCGACGGCACGTTCGGCCGTGCCCAGGATCAACGCGCCCAGCCGCGGACGGTGCACCAGCTCCCCGTCGGTGCCAACCTCGTCGGCGTAACCGCCGGCAGCCAGCTCGCGTTCGGCGAGGTCGGACTCGGCCCGGCTGGCGGTGCGCGCGGCCATCCGACGCCAGTGTGGCACCGGCCCGGCCTCCCGGTTCGAGGTGACGGTCAGCGCCACCGGCGCGGACCGTACCGGGTCGATCACCGACGCCGACACCACGAAGCGGGCCCGCCCGTCGAGGTCGACGACCATCACCCGCGCTGCCAGGGTTACCTGGCCGTGCCGGACGGTGGCCTCGTCGAGGAAGCCCGCCACGGTGTCGCGCAGTGCGGTGGCCGGTGGGATGTCGTGGCCGAAGAAGCGGGCCGCCTCGTCCAGGCGCGCCCAGATGAGGTCGCTATCGGGTGTGCGGCCGCTGACCAGCGGCACCGTGAGCGCCGGATGGGTGCCCAGAGCCGCAACCAGGGCGGGTGCTGAGACGAGTGGCGCGTCGCTTTCGGCGATGCCGCCGGCCGACGTCGACACGAATTCCAAGGTACTCATCGACTTGCCGATCCTACCGCAGCCAGCAGCGGCGATACTGGTGCGATGGGGATGGCGCAGGCGCGGATCGCGCGGCTGACCGAGACGGACTGGCGGGCCTTCGCGGGAGTCCGGCTGCGTGCCCTCACCGATTCGCTGGGCGCCGAGGACCCGCAGTACCGGCACGAGTCGACCTTCACCGCCGCGCAGTGGCGCCGCAGGCTGCGCGCGCACGCCCAGTTCGCCGCCGTCGTGGACAACCGGCCGGTGGGCCTGATCGGCGCCCAACGCCAGAGCCCGGAGTCGGTGTATCTGTACTCGCTGTGGCTGGATCCCGCGGCGCGCGGGCGCGGGCTGGGCCGCACGCTGGTCGCCGAGGCGGTGGACTGGGCCCGCAGCCAGCGGGTGCAGTGGGTGACGCTGCGCGTGCACGCCGCCAACGAGGCGGCGCGCGCCATCTATGACGGCCTGGGTTTCACCGTCAGCGCGGCCGACACTGCCGGCACCGCCGGTGAAATCACGATGATGCTGAATGTGAATTGAGGTCGGGGCGGTAGTGATCCATCAGCGATCGCAGCCGGTCCATCGCCTGTACCGCGCGATCCTTGTCGACCGCCTGGATCGCCATGATCGCGGTGTACTCGTCATCGGGCAGGTCGACTCTGGCCCACCGCGCGCCCACCGGGAAGGACACGTCGACCACGTCGGACCACGGGATCAGCTTGTAGGCCAGCGCATTCCGCACCGCGATACCCGCGGCGCCGGCACGCAGCCGGGGCCTGGCGAGCAACAGTGTCACGCTGGCGATGGTGATCCCGACGAGGGCGATGCCGACCTGGTCCGCGGTGCGGAAGATCACGCCGCTGGAACCGACCTTCAGCAGGAACCCGACACCGATGTGGGCGGCCGCGATCAGGAAGGCCGCCGCGTAGACGAAGTACGGGGTCAGGTGCGGCCGGACCTCCAGCTCCCATTCGACATTCCGCGGGTCGCTCTGCTCCCGCCCGCCGGCGTCTCGGCTCATGACGCCAGGTCGCGCAGGACCAATGCCGTGGACAGTGCCGCGGCAGCTGCCTGAGCGCCCTTGTCCTCACTGGAGTTCGGCAGTCCCGCCCTGGCCAGCGCCTGCTGCTCGGTATTGGTGGTCAGCACGCCGTTGGCCACCGGCGTCGCGAGATCCAGCGACACCCGGGTCAGCCCCTGGGTGACGGCGTCACACACGTAGTCGAAATGCGGTGTCTCACCGCGGATCACCACACCGAGTGCCACCACCGCGTCGTACTTGCGCGCCAGCGCCTGCGCGACGACCGGGATCTCGATGGCGCCGTGCACCCGCACCACCGCGGGATCGGTCACGCCCAGCTGTTTGGCGGCGCGCAGCGCACCGTCGAGCAGGGCATCGCAGATGCGGGCATGCCAGGTGCTCACCACGATCCCCAGCGACACCGAGGAGGCGTCGATATCCGGCAGATCCGGGATCGCTCCGTCGTGGCCGCTCACAGCGCGCCCCCCACTTCACCGGACGGCGAGACCTCGTCGTAGTCCTCCAGGCCCACCAGGTCGTGGCCCATCCGGTCACGCTTGGTCATCAGGTAGCGGATGTTCTCGGCGTTGGCACGCACCGGCAGCGGAACCCGCTCGGTGATGTGCAGGCCGTAGCCGTCCAGCCCGACCCGCTTGGCGGGGTTGTTGGTCAGCAGCCGCATGGATCGCACACCGAGGTCGACCAGGATCTGCGCCCCGATGCCGTAGTCGCGCGAATCCGC
Organism: Mycobacterium sp. P4_H6; assembly: GCF_056400845.1. Taxonomy (NCBI): domain Bacteria; kingdom Bacillati; phylum Actinomycetota; class Actinomycetes; order Mycobacteriales; family Mycobacteriaceae; genus Mycobacterium; species Mycobacterium sp. P4_H6. Next base: position 19,218 of record NZ_JBFUKN010000002.1, read on the forward strand.
GGGCAGGCCCAGTTCCAGGTTGGCGTCCACGGTGTCCGCGCCCGCATCCTGCAGCTGGTAGGCCTGCAGTTTGTGCAGCAGGCCGATCCCCCGGCCCTCGTGGCCGCGCATGTACAGCACGATGCCGCGGCCCTCCTGGGCCACCATGGCCATCGCGGCGTCCAGCTGTGGACCGCAGTCGCAGCGGCGTGAGCCGAACACATCGCCGGTCAGGCATTCGGAGTGCACCCGCACCAGCACGTCGTGGCCGTCGAACTCCGGGCCGGAGATGTCGCCGCGCACCAGCGCGACGTGCTCGACGTCCTCGTAGATCGAGGTGTAGCCGACCGCCCGGAACTCGCCGTGCCGGGTCGGGATGCGGGCCTCGGCGATGCGCTCGATGTGCTTCTCGTGCTWGCGGCGCCACTCGATGAGATCGGCGATGGAGATGAGCGCCAGATTGTGGTCGTCGGCGAAGACCCGCAGCTCATCGGTCTGCGCCATGGCGCCTTCGTCCTTCTGGCTGACGATCTCGCAGATGGCGCCGGCCGGCTGCAGTCCGGCGAGGCGGGCCAGGTCGACCGCGGCTTCTGTGTGTCCGGGGCGGCGGAGCACGCCGCCGTCCTTGGCGCGCAGCGGGACCACATGGCCGGGCTTGGTGAAGTCCTCGGCGACGGCCGCCGGGTCGGCGAGCGCACGCATGGTGGTGGCGCGGTCCGAGGCCGAGATGCCGGTGCCGACGCCCTTCTTGGCGTCGACGGTCACCGTATAGGCGGTGCCGTGTTTGTCCTGGTTCACCGCGTACATCGGCAGCAGGCCGAGCCGGTCGCAGACGGCCCCGTCCAGCGGCACGCACAGATAACCCGAGGTGTAGCGGACCATGAAGGCGACCAGCTCAGGGGTGGCCTTCTCGGCCGCGAAGATCAGATCGCCCTCGTTCTCGCGGTCCTCGTCGTCGATGACCACGACTGCCTTGCCCGCCGCGATGTCGGCCACCGCCCGTTCGACGGAATCCAGCCTTGTCATCTTGTGCCACCTTCATCAGATTCGTGAGCGTCGACCTGTGCGCACGCGCGGGTAGGCCGGTTACATCAGTATGAACCACGGGCCCTCAACAGTTATTGCCCGCCGGTCCCGGAGGGGACCAGCGGGCAATGAGCCGGGTATTCGGTGCGACCTAGAACACGTATTCCGCGGTCACCGAGGCGGGAGTCCCGTCCGACTTCAGGTGACCGTCATAGAAGGTGATGGTGAACGCCTCGGCGGGATACCAGGTGCCCGCCCGCGGCGACGTCGATTCGTAGTGCACGGTGAACGCGCCCACCCGGTTGCGGCCCACCGACACCACACCGGTGGGGTTGCGCTGGGTGATGCTGAAGGTGATGTCGTCACCGTCGACGTCGACGACGCTGGTGGTCCAGTCGCCGGTCCCCAGGCCCCGGACGCGACCACTGCCCCCGACCGTGCCCTGCGTCGGGGTGTTGTTGTACGGGTGCAGCGGCACTGCCACCAGCACCGGGGTGCGCCGGCCGTCGGGGTGCTCGGCGAGCACGGAGAAGGTGTCCACCTTGTCTGCGGCCAGCGCGTCGACCGCGGCGGCGGCGTGGCCCACCCCGAGGTTCTGCGCGCTGGAGTAGGTGAAGGTGCCGTCCTCGGCGATCTTGGCAGAACTGCCCTTGATCGACAGCACGGTGCCGCTGGTGAAGCGTGCGGCACCGGTTGCGGTGATCCTGCCCCTGGTCGTCTGATTGCCCAGCCCGTCGATCGCGGACTCGCTGATCTGGACCGTGGCGGTCACCGGTGCGGTGCTCGCCAACGGCGGGGACACCGTGACGGTGGCCACCGTCACCGACCGGCCGTAGTCATCGGTGCCGGTGATCGTGAAGCTGTCGGCAGCGGTGATGCCATGTCCCAGGCCGGGGGTGCGGGTGTAGACGTAATTGCCGTTGCGGTCCACCTGGACGGTGCCCTTGCGGGGGCCGCTGCCCACGCCGAACGACAACGGACCGTCCTCGCTGACTGCCAGCCTGCCGCATTGGACATCGGGGGCGGTGCTGACGGTTTCCACGCCGATGGTCAAGTGCGCCAATGGATTCACGGTGACATCGGCGGACCCGCCGAGGGTGTTGGTCACCGTCACCGTGAATGTGTCGGTGTCCAGACCCGGGATCTCGGCTCGCGAGAGCGTCGGGACGAAGACGAATCGGCCGGTCGTCGGATCCAGTTGGACCAGCCCGCCCTTGCGCGAATATGCCGATTCCTCGGTGGAGCCGACCGGATTGGCGGCGTTCGCCAGGCTGTAGACGAGCGTGCCGCCGTCGCGGGCAGAACCCTGAATATGCCCGCAGACAACACCATTGGCGTCCGGCAATTGCAGGATGGGAGCACCGACCGGCGGCATGTCGGCGGCCAGGATCTCCGCCGTCACCGGCACCGCGGTCGACCCGCCGTACAGGTCGGTGACGGTGACCGTGAAGGTGTCCACCCTGTCGTCCAGATCGGCACTCGAGGCGGCCAGCATCCGCGCCTGATCCGACGGCGTGTAGCTGAACCGACCGGACAACGCGCCGACCGAGACCAGACCACCCTTGGCCGTGGTGAACAGCACCGGTCCGTAGCTCAACGCCCCGGTGTTGCGGCTGATCACCGCGCCGGCCACCGTACCGGTCGGCCGACTGGGGTCACCGACCTCCGCGAAGGCCGTCGGCGGGGTGTCCGCGTGCACCACCATGTCCACCACGTGTGCAGTGGTGGAAAACGCTGTGGGTGCCTCGACGTGGCTACCGGTCTCGGGTCCGAGGTTCACCGCCATCGACGAGCCGAAGCTGCCGCGGTGAATATCATCGATGGTGATGGCGCACATCTCCTTCTATCAGCTGAATTCGGCTCAGTAGGTGTAGGTCTGGTCGGCGTGGAACCCGTGCGCGTCCGTCACCCGCAACACCACGCTGCCGGCCGGGCCCTTGGTGAAATAACTGCCGTCGGAAGACGTGAACGTCAGGGTGTGGCCACCGGCCGGTCCGACGCTGAGTACGGAGGTGCCACCCGATGTCGACACGATGTCCAGGGATCCGCTGCCGATGGTGATCGATTCCCACTGCACCTCTTTGGCACCGAGGATGGTGTTGGTCTTCACACCAACACTCGGCTTCACCGCACCGAGGACGTTCTCGGCCAGGATGTCGACCACGACGTGCGCCTCGGCCCGGGTGCCGTAGGCGTCGACGACGTCGACGGTGAACGTATCGACCGTGTCCCCGTAATTCGTACTTGTGCGGGAGACTTCCCGGGCCGACACCGACGGGCTGTAGGTGAAGTGCCCGGTCCGGGGGTGCACCGTGACGAGGCCACCCTTGGCGGTGGTGGACCGCTCCGGCCCGAAGCGCAGCGCCCGGTCGCCCTGCTCGACGATCTGAACCGAGCCGTGCACCAGACCGGTCTGCCGGTCCGGACCGGCGAGATCGACCCAAGGCTCCACCGGGGGTGCGCTGCGCGACAGACCGTCGATCGTCATGATGCGAATCTCTCTGGGTGAGTGCGAGTCTCGGGCGCTCGGCCTACCAGGTCTTCGTCACGGTGGACGGCGTGCCGGTGACGACGCCGTTGACCGTCACGTAGTAGCCGTCGGAGACGGTGAGCCGGCTGCCGCCCCACAGCGTGCTGGTGGCCAGGCCCCGTCCGCCGAAGGTGAAGCTCGACCCGTTGTGGCTGAACGTCAGGCTGTCGCCGTCATTGTCGTCGACGTTGATGAAGCTGACGTTTCCGAACGCCTTGCTGCCGCCGGAGATGGTCGGGGTGCTGTTGATCGCGTAGATCGACACCGACACCGAGTAGCTGGTGCTACCGCCGAACCCGTCCACCGCCGTGGCCGAGAAGGTATCGGCGACCGCACTGCCCGTCGCACCGATCTTGGCCGCCCCGTGGTAGTACGAGAAGCCCTCGTCGATGGTGTAGGTGAAGGTGCCGTTGGCGTTGATCACCACGGTGCCGCCGTTGGCCGTGGCGAACGAGCCCGACACGAAGGTCACGGTGTCTGTATCGGCGTCGGTGGCCTTGAGTGTGCCGGTGGTGGTCTGCTTCAGGGTGCCGATGCCGAGGATCCTGTTGTCATCGATCGACGAGCCGGTGAAGACCGTCGTGCCGGCCACCGGGGCGGCGTTGCTCACCGTCGGGGTGACGTTCACCGTCGCGATGATCACCGAGTTGCCGTCGGCGTCGGTGGCCCGGATCGTGAACGTGTCAGCGGGCGTCTGGAAGTGACCGGACACGGTCCGGGTGTAGGTGAAGGCACCGGAGGCGGTCACCGTCACCGTGCCCTTGCTCCCCTGACCGCCCACGCTGTAGGTGAGTCCGGTATTGCCGGCCGTATTCAACTGGCCGGTCACCACATTGACCGTCGAGGTGTTCACATTGGTGGTCGGCGACGGCGTGCTGAGCCCGGTCAGGCTGATGGTGGCCGTCGAGACGCCGCCGTGGCCGTCGATGACCTGTACCTGGAACGAATCCGTGGCCTTGCCCGCGGTCGGGATGTAGGTGAACGAGGTGCCGCTGAACCGGATGATGCCGCCGTTGGAGGTGGCTGCGGTGCCGTTGGTCCCGCCGACCAGGGTGTAGGTCAGCGCGTCGTCGTCTCCATCGGAGCCGCTGAGAGTGCCTCGCACCACACCGAGGGCGTCGGTGGTCTTGCCGCCCACCGACACGCTCGAGGACGGGGTGGAGTTCAGCTTCTCGACCGGAACCGATACCACGATCGTCGAGCTGGCGCCGAGGGCATCCGTCACCGTGATGGTGAACGTGTCGGCCACCGCCAACCCGGTTGCGCCGTTGGCGGCCGCTGCATGGAAGTAACTGCTCGACTTGGTGATGGTGTAGGTGAAGGTTCCGTCCGAGTAGAACGACACCGATCCTCCGTTGGCGGTCCCGTAGAGCGCCGGAATGATCGACCCGCCCGGGTAGCTGATCGCGTCACCGTCCGCATCGAACGCGGTGACCTTGCCCTTGCCGCTCTGGGTCCGGATCCCGAGGAACTCGCCACCCAACGAGGATTCGGTGATCGTAGTGGTGCCTGCGGTGGGCGCCGCGTTGCTGAGCGTCGGGTTCACGGTCACGGAAGCAACGACGATGCTGACGCCACCGACACTGCCGACGATCTGGAACGTATCGGTAGGTCCGCCCGTATGGCCTGACGCGGTCCGGGTGTAGGTGTAGGTGCCGTCGGGGTTGATGGTCACCGTGCCCTTGGTCGGACCGGTTCCCACGCTGTAGGTCAGCACGCCCTGTTCGCTGGAGGTCAGCTGGACACCACCGGTGGTGACGCCATGGCCGCCATTTGTGGTGGTGACGGGCAGATCCAGGTCATGCGTGCTGACGGTCACCAGAGTGCTTGTCTGACCGCCCTTTCCGTCGCTGACGTACACCGTGAAGGAGGAGCCGACGATGGCGCCGAGGATGCCGCTGTTCTGGCCCGGCACATAGGACCACTTGCCGTTGGCGTCCACGGTGACGATGGACCCGTTCGACAGGATCCGGCTGGAGCCTCCGCCGTATCCGGTGACGCTGTAATGCAGCGTGTCGTTGTCGTCATCGTTGGCGGCGACGTTGCCGCTCGCGATGCCCGACCCGCCGACGATCACCGCGCCGTCGAGGCCCTTCGAATTCGGAGCGGAGTTCACCTTCGGCACCACCGACACATTGGCGACGGTGATCTCGACACCGTTGACGACGCCGACGATGGTGAACGAATCGGTCTCGTTCCAGCCCGCCGAGGTGGCCGTGTAGGTGTAGGTGCCGTTGGCGTTGACCGTGACGGTGCCCTTGCTGGGCCCGGCGCCGACCTTGTAGGTCATCAGGCCCTGCTCGCCCGCGGTCAGGCCCAGACCACCGGTGACGGTGCCGTTGCTGCCCGTCTTGGTCACCGGGATGTCGAGGTCATGGGTGTTGACGGTGACCAGCGTGCTGGTCTCGCCGCCCTTGCCGTCGGAGATGTAGACCGTGAACGAGGACGCGAGGATCACGCCCAGCACCCCACTGTTGAGGCCCGGGATGTAGGTCCACTTGCCGTTGGCGTCGACCGTCACGATTGCGCCGTTGGCCAGGGTCTTCGTGGACAGGCCGCCGTGCCCGGTGACGCTGTAGTGCAACGTGTCGCCGTTGGCGTCCGAGGCGCCGATGGTGCCGGTCGCGATGCCGGAACCACCGATGACGGTGGCGCCGTCGAGCAGCGGGGAGGTCGGCGCGGCATTCGATTTCGGCACCACGGAGACCTCGGCCACCGTGATGTGCTGGCCGTTGATGGTGCCGACGATGGTGAACGAATCGGTCTCGTTCCAGCCCGCCGAGGTGGCCGTGTAGGTGTAGGTACCGTCGGCGTTCACGGTGATCGTGCCCTTGGTGGGGCCGGTGCCGACGCTGTAGGTCATCAGGCCCTGCTCACCGGCCGTGAGACCGAGACCGCCGGTGACGGTGCCGTTGTTGACGACCTTGGTGACCGGGAGATCGAGCTCGTGGGTGGTGACGATCACGGGCGTGCTGGTCTGCCCGCCCTTGCCGTCGGTGACGTACACGGTGAACGACGACCCGGTGATGATCGGCGAAAGTCCGCCCAGGTCACCGCTGTTCAGGCCGGGGATGTAGGTCCACTTGCCGGTGGCGTCCACGGTCACGATGGAACCGTTGGACAGCGTGATGGTGGATCCGCCGCCGTAGCCGGTGACGCTGTAGTGCAGGGTGTCGCCGTTCTCGTCGTGCGCGTTGACGTTGCCCGTGGCGATGCCCGAGCCCACGCCGATCGGGATGACCGCGCCACCAACAAGATCCGAGGTCGGTGCGACGTTCGGCTTGGGGACCAGGCTGACGGTGGCGACGGTGATCGACAGGCCGTTGACGGTGCCGATGATGGTGAACGAATCGGTCTCGTTCCAGCCCGCCGTGGTGGCGGTGTAGGTGTAGGTACCGTCAGCGTTGACCGTGACGGTGCCCTTGTTCGGACCGGTGCCGACGCTGTAGGTCAGCAGGCCGACGTTGTCGTTGTCATCGATGTCCACCCCACCCTTGATGACACCGCCGGCATTGCTGGTGACCTTGGGGTCCAGCTTGAGATCGGCGAACACGGTTACCGTGGTGGTGGCGAAACCACCGTTGCCGTCCGACAGTTCGACCTCGAACGAGTCCATTGTGAGGCCCGGCAGCACATCGGTCGACGGCTTGGGGATGAAGGTGAAAGTGCCGTCGGAGTTCAGCAGGACGATGCCGCCCTTTGCGCTGCGTCCCGAGGACAGTCCGCCGCTGAGCGTGTAGGTGATGGTGTCACCGTTGAGGTCGGTTGCGGAAACCTGGCCGCGCACGACGCCGTCGGAATCCGGTGTGGCGACGGTGATCCCACCGACCGGGCCGAGGTTGAACTTCGCGATGGTGACGGTGATCGAGACCTCGACGGTGCCGCCGTGCCCGTCATCGGCGGTCACGGTGAAGGTGTCCGTGCCGCCCTGCGAACGGGCCTGGATCGACGGCAGGTACGTGTAGCCCAGGCCGGTCACCGTGACGATGCCCCCGCGGCTGGTGGTCAGCGCCAGGGGCGAGAAGGTGACCAGATCGTTGTCGTTGTCATCGATGTCGAACCCGCCGGCGATCAGACCGGTCAGCGGATCGGAGATGGCCGGTGGCTTCACGGTGACCGTGGGCGCGTTGTTCGCGCCGACGATGTCGACGGTCACGGTGGTCGGTAGCAGCGTGATGCCGCCGCGACCGTCACTGGCATAGATGGTGACGAGGTCCTTGTTCAGTCCGAGGGCCGCGGCGAGATCGCTCGCCGCAGCGTGGCGGGCCGCCGCATTCGGGGTGTAGGTGAACGTGCCGTCCTCGTTGCGGGTAACGGTGCCGAAGAGCGATGAGGCCGTGTAGGTCAGCGGGTCGCCGTCGGCATCGGTGGCCTGCGCGACGATGGTGACCTTGCCGGTGTTTCCGTCGGTGCCGACCACCGTGGCCTTACCGGGCGGGTTGAAAACGGGCAGGTTGTTGATGCCCAGGCCCGGGTACCGGAACGACACGGTGTAGAACGCGTCGTTGCCTTCCGGGTTGATGGGGTGCTCCAGCATGCCCAGGCTGTCGTTGACCCGGACGGTGAACGTGACGTCGGTGCCGTCGTTCAGGTCGGTCAGCGAGCTGGGGATGAAGCTGAAGGTGCCGTCCGGGCTCATGGTGATCAGGCCGTTGGCGGGCTGGCCGTTCAGATCGACCGAATAGACCAGCAGGTCGCCATCCGGGTCGATGCTCTTGAGCTTCCAGGTCAGCGGCAGCGGGCCGGCGGAGACCGTGGGGACACCCGGCAGGTGGTTGGTGGCGAGGCGCTCGTAGCGCGCGTATGCGGCGGTGACGAGCACGAGGGCGCCGAAGGTGAACGGCGTGGGCTGGCCCTGCCAGTAGGACGACTGCAACCCGGCCAGCAGCGTCATCACATAGCCGGCGGCGACCTGGGTGGGACTGAGCAGCGGATCGGCGGCATAGGGCGGGAAGACCTTGTCGACCCAGCTGGCGAGGCCGTTGATGATGCCCATCAGGGGCGCGAAGGCCGGAATCACCGGCGGCTTGGGCACGATGTCGAGATTGATGTCGAGCAGGGCCGAGGCGAGTGCGGTGGGTGTCGGCGACGGGTCGGAACCCTTGAGCGAGAGCGACGAGGCCGAGTGATCGGAGGACGGAATCTCGATCACGTCCACGACCGGGGTCGTTTCGGGGGTTGCTGGGGTCTCGATGACCTCGGGCTCGACGGTCGCGGGATCCGTCACCGGAGGCTCGGGGGTTTCGGGGTCGACCGGGGGCTCGACGATCTCGGTGCCGGTGGTGCCGGGGCCGGTTTCGACGACCGGCGGCGCTTCTTCTCCGGCGCCGGCGCCGTCGCCTTCGTCGGTCGTGGTGTCGGTGACCGGACCGGTCTCGGTGCCCTCACCCTCGGTGTCCTCGCCGGCGCCCTCACCGCCGAGGACGGCTTCGTCTTCGTCTTCTTCGACAGCCGCGTCTTCTTCGACAGCCGCCGCCTGGGTACGCAGCGGAGTCCCGTTACCGGCGCTGGTCTTTCCGACCTTCGCGGTCTTGGGTCCGGTCTTCACCCCGCTGGTGTCGGACGCGCTGCTCTTGTCCGTCGAGGGGCCGGTCGACGGACCATCGGAGGTGTCAGCGGTCGCGATGGCCGGTGCGGCGGTGACCGCCAGGCCGAGGAATGCGGCAACGGCGAATTCACCGGTGCGGATCCGCTTCTTCGCTGACTTCTTCCGATGGGTCGCCATTTCACTCCTCAGCGTTCAACCGCCCTGCCGTGGCATCCGTTGCCGTGACCGAGCGCACAGTCCTATTGACTGCGCCGTAAGTTAACACGACCGTCAATAACTAGAAAGCACAAACTGAGGAAATCCTGAGGTGATTTCGTCGGGTGTCCGCCGATTAGCTGACACCAGATCACCAGGCGTTACCGGCGCCGGTACGCAAGCAGACCACACACGTGCGACCAAGCGCGTCCGCCAGCAACGATGCAGTACCGCAAACACCACGGTCACAGCAGTCCCACGACATTTCCGTCGATCGTCGAGGTCGATGCGGCGATGCCGCAATGACAAATTCGCCACCGCCGTCACCTGCATCGATGGCGGCGCCCGCGAGGACCGCAGCGCCACCGACGCGACGACAGACCCTTAGCGGAACCCGGTTCCGGTGACGGAGTTCCACCGCGGGCGCGAAACACGCAAATACTTCCGCAATCAAGTGACTGCGACCGACATTTCCGTCGGACCGAGCTCACCGGATGCTGCGCGCCGACCGCTGCCCGAAGCCCGGAATCGACCCGGCCGGCGGGGCGACACGCCGAGGGCCCCACCCGTTGCTGACTGCCCGGGGAGCAAAGATCAAATGATCGACCGGCTCAGCGATCGCGGTCGGCCATCAACCGTTCGACATATTTCGCGATGACATCCACCTCGAGGTTCACCGGGGTGCCGACCGGGGCGCCGCCCAGAGTCGTCAGTGACAGCGTGGTCGGGATCAAGGAGACCTCGAACCAGTCCTCCCCCAGTCCGGAGACCGTAAGGGAGATGCCGTCGACGGTGATCGAGCCCTTTTCCACCACATAACGGGCCAGTTCGCCGGGCAGCGAGATACGGACCACTTCCCAGTTCTCCGACGGGGTTCGGGCGACCACCTCGCCGGTGCCGTCCACGTGGCCCTGCACGATGTGGCCGCCGAGACGGCTGTTGATCGCCGCGGCGCGCTCCAGATTGACCTGGCTGCCGACATTCACCGCGCGCAGGCTGGACCTGTTGAGGGTCTCGGCCATCACATCGGCGGTGAACGCACCGTCCGGGCGCACCTCCACCACCGTCAGACAGACACCGTTGACCGCAATCGAGTCGCCGTGACCTGCATCGGAGGTGACCACCGGCCCGCGGATCACAAAACGCGCAGCATCCGCGAGGTCCTCTTTGCCGACGATTTCTCCGAGCTCTTCCACGATTCCGGTGAACATGTCTCAAGATTAGTGATGCGGTCGCCCCGTCCACGTAGCTCGGGGGCCACTCGGGGAGACCCACTACGATGCAGATCATGCAGACGCGCCCCCGTGCAGTCCGGATCCTCCTCCCCCTCTTCGCCATCCTGATGGCGGCAGCAGCGCTCGTCGGCTGCGGGTCGAAGACCAATGACGCCCCGCTCCCCGAAGCGGCCACGCTGATCACCGAATCCGCCGAGACCACCCGCAGCCAGCAGAGCGTGCACCTCGAACTGACCGTCGGCGGTGAGATCAAGGAACTGCCCATCGCCAGCCTCAGCGGCGATCTGACCAACGCCCCCGTGGTGGCGGCCCAGGGCGACGCCGACATCATCTTCCTCGGCCAGAAGCTGACCGATGTCGCCTTCGTCGTCGCCGACGGCGATCTGTACGGCGCCATCACCAAGGGCGGCAACATGCAGAACTTCGGGCCGGCCGCCGATATCTATGACATCTCGGCGATCCTGAACCCGGACACCGGCTTGGCCAACATCCTGGCCAGCTTCTCCGACCCCAAGGCCGAGGGCCGCGAGGCCATCGGCGGCTCGGACGCGGTGAAGATCACCGGCACCGTCAGCGCCGACGCGGTCAACAAGATCGCTCCGCAGCTCAAGCAGGCCGCTCCGGCCCCGGCCACCGCCTGGATCCGTGAGGACGGCGACCACCAGTTGGCTCAGGTGCAGATCGCGCCGTCGGCCGGCAACACGATCACGATGACCCTCACCGACTGGGGCAAGGCCGTCACCGTCACGAAGCCCGGTAGCTGATGACGGCGGCCAACAGCCACCGGGCGGCCGGCTCGGCGGGCACCAACCGCCGCCTCGCAATCAGTGCGGGTGGCCTGGCGGTCACCCTCGGTGCTCTCGACACCTATGTCGTGATCACCATCATGACCGACATCATGCGAGACGTCGGCATCCCCATCAACCAGATCCAGCAGGTCACGCCAATCGTGACCAGCTATCTGCTCGGCTACATCGCGGCCATGCCACTGTTGGGCAAGGCCTCAGACCGGTTCGGCCGCAAAGTGATTCTGCAGATCGGACTGCTCGGCTTCATGGCCGGATCGGTGGTCACCGCCCTGGCCGGCGACCTGACCACGCTGGTCATCGGTCGCACCATCCTGGGCATCGCCAGTGGCGCCCTGCTGCCGGTCACCCTGGCACTGGCGGCCGACCTCTGGTCGGCACGCGGCCGGGCCACCGTGCTCGGCGGCATCGGTGCGGCCCAGGAACTCGGCAGCGTGCTGGGACCGCTCTACGGCATCGCCGTCGTGTGGGCGCTGAGCACCTGGCGCGACATCTTCTGGATCAACATCCCGATGGCCGCGGCCGCGATGGTCATGATCCATTTCAGCGTGCCGTCCCGGGATCGCGATCAACCGCAGCAGAAGGTGGACGTCGTCGGCGGCCTGCTGCTGGCCATCGCGCTCGGCGCCGCAGTCGTCGGCCTGTACAACCCGGCACCGGATGGCAAGAATCTGCTGCCCAGCTACGGGATCCCGCTGCTGATCGTGGCGGTGGTCACCATGGTCGGCTTCTTCGTCTGGGAAAAGAAAGCCACCACCCGGCTCCTGGAGCCGGCCGGAGTGAAGTTCCGGCCCTTCCTGGCCGCGCTCGGCGCCTCGCTCACTGCGGGCGCCGCACTGATGGTGACGCTGGTCAACGTGGAACTGTTCGGGCAGGGCGTGCTCGGCATGGACAAGAACGAAGCTGTCGTGCTGCTGCTGCGCTTCCTCATCGCGCTGCCCATCGGTGCACTGCTCGGCGGCTGGCTGGCCACCCGCATCGGTGATCGGCCCATCGCGGTGACCGGTCTGCTGATCGCCGCGTTCGGCTACTGGCTGATCTCGCACTGGGATGTCAACGTGCTCTCCGCGCGTCACGATCTCGGGCTCTTCACGCTGCCGACCTTCGACACCGACCTGGCCCTCGCCGGCTTCGGACTGGGACTGGTGATCGGCCCGCTGACCTCCGCGGCGCTGCGGGTGGTGCCGTCCGCCGAACACGGCATCGCCTCGGCCTCGGTGGTCGTCTCCCGGATGATCGGCATGCTCATCGGTATGGCCGCGTTGTCGGCCTGGGGTCTGTACCGCTTCAACCAGATTCTGCAGTCGCTGCCCGTCGTCGACACCGGCAATCTGCTGGACGCAGGCAGGCAGCTGCTGGAGAACACCCGGATCGCCTACACCATGCAGTACGGCGAGATCTTCGCCATCACCGCGGTGGTGTGTGTCGTCGGCGCCCTGTCGTCGCTGCTGATCAGCGACCGTGACCACCACGACGAGCAGGACGAAGAGACCATCCCGGCCGCGGAAGACCAAGACAGTTCGGCGTTTCCGACGCCGCCGTCGTCCTGACCACACTGGGGTGACCCCGTGACCGGGCGCGTCCGGGTGGCCACCCTCGACACGGTGCACAGCCGGCGGCGGTCGGCCGTCGTGGTGGGACCGCTGAGGATTCCGTCGCATCACCAGCTGACCTCGCGTCTGGACGCGATGACCGCTGCGGGCCCCGTCGCCCGGCTGTGCCTGGAACCGTCGGCGGCACACACCCGCTGGAGCCGCGTGACCGAGGGCCGCACCCCCCGGGTGTATGCGGTTGCGCCGCTGGACGATCCGGCCCCGCCCCTGGGGCTGCTGCAGACCGTCCGGGAACTCGATGACCGCGGGCTCACGGTGGCCACCGCAGGCGACTGGCTGGCGATTGACTTCAGCCACGGTCTGGGCGAGATCCCGCTCATCCACACGCTGCTCGACGTGCTGTTCGGTATCACCGACGCTCGCGATCCCGAGACCTGGCGACGGTATGCGCGCACCCGCTCACCCCTGGGCGTCGCGGCGGCGGCGACGTTCGGCGCCAACCCGGTGCGACTGGCGAAACTCCTGACAGCGCAACGAGACCGGAGCGCCCCGGCTCGGCACAGCCCCGCGCCGTCGGGACCCGGCATGCCGTTCACCGCTGCGCCGACCACCCGGGTGATCGGGCTGAGAGCCGATGAGGTCGCCGAGTTGCGTGCCCGCCGGGACCGGAAACTGCCCGGGGTGAGCATGGTGGCGCTGTTCACCTGCGCGCTGTGGTCGTCGTTCGAGCGGGCCGGTATCGCGGTGGACGATGCGGTGAAGGTCCCGTTCGACGTGCGGCGCTACCTTCCCGGCGGCCGGGACACGCTGGCATCCTTCTCGGCCGGCCTCGATTTCGTCATCGACCGCGCCGGCGGCCCGGCACGCCTGCAGCACGAGATGACCCGGGCCGCGCGGACCGGCCGGCCGGTGGCGAATCTGTTGGTGGGCACCGCAAAGGCCCGCGGTCGCGGCCGGATCGATCACCTCACGACCGCTGTCCCGGCCGCACCGAGACTGCATCTGCTGCATTCGAACCTGGGCTCCCCGCAATGGAACGGGCCCTGGCCGTTCACCTCTGCCGAGCACGCCTGCATGCTGGTGGCCAACGACCCCGCGGCCGCCACCGGGGTGACGGTGACCTCGGTGGCGGTGGCCGAGAACCTGTGGTTCACCGCTGAATTTCACCGCTCGGTGTTCGATCCGGATGCGATCAGCGCAGGCCTTGGACTGCTCCCCCGGACCGTGGCCGACCTGCTGTCCTCCGGTTAGCCCGCCCGACGCATCGGCGACGAACGGCGGCCCTGCCGGCGTCCCTGCCACAGGGCCCACGGCCCGCCCAGCACGGACAGCACCTCGGTGCGTCCGACCGACCTGGGGATGCTGTCGACGAGATCGGCCGGGGGCACCATGACCGCGCCGTACCCGGCACCCGCCCGCAACGAGGACCGGAACTGCTTGCGCGCCACCCGGAAGGCCAGCCGCCGGTGGTGACGATCGAGTGCCACCTTGGTCAGCCAGGCACCGAGACCCAGTCCGTAACCGCGGGCCTGGATGAGCAGCGCCGCGCCGTCACTGCGGTGGCGGTGCCACACGATCGCGGCCGGCTCGTTGACCAGGGTGTGCCCGGCCGCCACCAAGCGGAAGAACATGTCGATGTCCTCACCGCCCTTGGTGGAGGTGCCGGCGCCCAGCGCCTCATCGAAGCCGCCCATGGCGGTGGCGGCGCTGCGTGAGATGGCGAAGTTCGCACCGGTGCCGTAGATCCCCACCTGAAAAGGGAACAGCGGCAGATCCGTCGGCGGCTCGGCCAGCGAGTAGATACGCGGCGCCAGCGTGGACGCCCAGGACACCCGCTGGTCGAAGTAGGCCTGCGCCGCTGTGCGCAGTTCGCCGCTGGGCACCATCCCGCAGACACAGGACACATTGTCGGCACGATCGAATCCGCGGGCCAGCCCGTGCAGCCAGTGCGGGTCGACCACGACGTCGTCATCGGTGAAAGCAACGATGTCGTGGCGGGCTGCCCGCAGTCCGGCATTACGCGCATTCGACAGTCCGGCAACCGGTTCCACGACCCGCCTGATCCGTGGGTCGGCCGCGGCGGCGACCACGCGTTCGGTGGCATCGGTGGTGGGGGCATTGTCGACCACCACGATCTCGAAGTCCGGGTAGTCGACGGTGCGCAGCGAGGCGAGCGCACCGGTCAGGTCATCGGGGCGTTCCCGGGTGCACAGCACGACCGAGATCGGCGGCAGCGGGCTCTCCCGGGGTGCACCCGGGCACCCGAACTGTTCCGGAATGGTCAGCGTGACCGCGCCGTCGACGATATCGGCTTCGACGAAGTCGATGGGACCCGATCCATTACGCAAAAGTATGCGCGCCCTGCGGTATTCGTCCGGGCGGGTGATCGTGACGGTCACCTGGCCATCGTGGTCGCCGACCGTGTCGATGTCGAGGTGCCCGATCCAGCGTGCGTGCCCACCGTCGGGGCTGCCGACGGATGTCATTGCGGGGTCGATCGTCAGCTTGGCGGTCATAGTTCGGTGACCCTCACCCAGTCGACGAGCATGGTGGACGGATACGGGGTGGACTCGTCGGCAGGTCCGGGCCAGTTCCCGCCGACCGCCAGGTTGAGCAGGAGCTGGAACGGTGCGTCGAAAACCCACGTCGCGCCCTCCGCCAGGTTCAGCGGTGTGACGGTGAGCAGGGTGACATCGTCGACACCGGTCACGATGCGGCCCGGTGTGCGTTCGACCCAGTAGGTGCGGAACACACCGGCCAGCGGGAACGGCACCGGTCCCGCCGCCGACATCTGTCGGCCGCGTTCGGTTCCGGCTTGCGGAGCGTGCACGGCCGAATGCCATTCCGTGGCGTGGTTGAGGGTCTCGATCACGTCGATCTCGCCGGCGGCCGGCCACCCGACCTCATCGAGGTTGGCGCCGAGCAGCCAGAAAGCCGGGTGCAGACCGGTTCCGGCCGGCAGCGAGATGCGGGCCTCGGCACGGCCGTAGGTGAAGGCGAAGGTGTTGTCGGTGCTGATCCGCGACGAGGTGATCTGGCCGTTGGCATCTCGTCGCGCGGTGAGGGCCAGGTGGCCGTTGCCGTCCAAGCCGACGTTGTCGGGATGGTCGGTGTAGACCTGCGATTCGTTGTTGCCCCAGCCCCCGCCGCCGGTGGCCACCTGCCAGATACCGTCGGGCGGGCTGCCTGCGGGCCCGTCGAACTCGGCGTCCAACAGCACCCGGGGTTGTCCGGAGGCCGTTCCGGTCAGCGCACAGGAGCAGACCAGCATGCCGCCAAGGAGCAGCACCCCCAGTCGCAGGGCTCTCACACCGTCACCTCATCGTCGGCAGCGATGGGCGCGGGCACGCTCGGACGCGCCCAGCCCAGCACGAGAACCGACACCAGCACCGGGTAGATCGCCAGCATGCCGGTCGCGACCGTGTCCATCGCGGATGCGTGGCCGCTCACCGAGACCAGGTAGCCGACGAGCGCGGTCAGGCCGGCGCCGGTGAGCAGCAATCGCAACGGCGCAGGCAATTTTGTGCCGGTACCGATCAGGAAGATACCCGCGGCGCCGAGCAGCTTGAACGCCGAATCGAGGCTGGTGCGTGTCACGTGGTCGGCGACGATGCCGGTGAGTGCCAGGGCGACGCCGGCCGCCGCGAGCAGCGTTGCGGGCGCGCCGGCGATCAGGCGCTGGGCACCCAGCGCCGCCGCGGTCACCGCGACGGCCAACCCGGTCAGCACGACCGCCACCGGCATGATCGGTGGGAGCAGCCACTCGGCGATGAAGTAGATCAGGATGACCGCAGCGGCCGCGCCGGCGATCCGGGGGTGGAGCAGTGCGTTCATCGATGGCGTTCCTGACGTGCGGTGAGCACCATACCGGTCGCGAATCCGGTTGCGGTGTAGAGGAATCCCGCGATCAGTGCGATGAGCCTGCGCGGATTACGGCGGGCCTGCCAGGCACCCGAGGTGAGTATCCGGGTGGTGTAACTACGTTCGCTGGACAGCGCGGCCTGCCGGCCGGAGATCCGGGTCAGCGCGGCCTTGGACCGGCCCTCGTGATAGCAGCGGCTGGTGAAATAGCGCAGGGTGGCCCGAACGGAGGGAACATGATGGGAAACACGGAATGCGGTGTGCCGGACGATCCGCTGTTCGGGGAATTCGGCGCGCAACTGGACGCCCATCAGCGTCTCCTCGCATCCGGACGGGAGCTCGCCCACCCGGCCGAGCTTCGTGGAGAAGCCGTTGATGTGGTTGAGAGCGGCGCGCCGGACGGCCATGGCCGCGCCGATCGGATTGCGGATCTGATCGCCGCAGGCCGGCAACCCCCGGTAATCGCACCCGACGACCCAGCCGTACTCCTGGGGGAACCAGTCCGGTGCCGACCCGACCTCCCAGTCGGCGTCGACCGCACCGCCGATCGCGACGATCGACGGATCGTCGAACGCCTGCCGCGCGCCGTCGAGTGCACCCGGGGTGAGCACCGCGTCATCGTCGACGAACACCACGACCTCATTGCCCGCACGCCCTACCCCGGTGTTGCGGGCACCGGACAGTCCACGTTCAAAGGTGTTCGGAATGAGGATGATCGACTCCGGTAGTGCGGTCGACAGATCGTCGCGCAGCTCGTCGTTGTGGTCGACGACGACAATGATCTCTTCCCCGTTGCCGGCGACCTGGTTCAGCGCCGATTCGACGACACGCAGCACCTGCGCCCGCCGCGCCGCGGTGTAGCAACACACCACGACCGACAGCCGGGTCGCGGTGACCGGCAGGGTGTCAGCCACCGTCCGACTCTCCTTCGGCCGCGTTGTCGTGGTTGACACTGCGGAACACCAGCGTGGCGCCGTCCTCGTAGAACACCGACCAGTTCGGCGAGCTGCGGACCGCGTCCTGCAGGATCTCGATCGCCTCGGGACGGTAGTCGCCGTAGTACCGCAGGGCCTTGTTCGACTGCTCGCTGAACATCAGGTACGCCATGTACGCCTCTCGGGTGGCGTTGTCGTTGAGCATGTCGATGTCGTTGTCGGCGGGGAAGTTCTTCTTGCGCTCCGCGAGATTCGGGTCCTGACCGTCCCACAGGTCGTAGGCGATCGTCTCGTCGAAGTACGGGTTGAAATACACCACGTCGGCGTAGTCGGCGTTCAGCCGGGTGGGCATCCCGCCGAGACGCATCATCACCAGGCGGGTGCGCAGATCCGCGTCGGTGGTGATCGAGTTCATCAGGTCAACCTGGGCGCGGGTTTCCAGCACCATCGGCCACAGCGCGACGTAGCCGTGCAGGCCGGCCAGTGACACCCCGCTCAGTCCGAGCACCGCGATCACCCGGGTGACGGCGGCGCGCGGGCCGACCCGATTCCGGTCCACGCCGGCCACCACCGCGGGTGCGATCAGAATCGCGCAACCGAGCAGGGCGTACAGATACACCCGGAAGATCGCCTCACCGCCGTAGTTCTGTCCCAGCAGCAGACCGAACGACGAGAACGCCACGATGGACAGGCCGATCATCGGACGCTTGCGCCGCCACAACCAGATCGCGCTGCAGAAGGCCGTGGCCACCACCGTCAGGGACAACGCGCGCACCACTGCCGAGGTGAAATCCTTGGCGGGCATACCGGAACTCACCACGTTGCTGGTGGCGTTGCTCACCACGCTGCTGCCGGAGAACACACCGTAGGGCAACACCGCCTCCAGGTTGAGCAACAGATAGCTGCCGACGATCGTCACCATGACCACCGAGATCCACCAGGGCCGGGCACGCCTGAACACGCACAGCAGGCACGCCACCGCGACCGCCCAGAACGGGGTCAGCTGGTGGGTGGGCACCGTCGCGGCGAACACCACGATGGCCAGCACACCGCTGGCACGGCTGCGTGGTGATGCCAGCAGCAGCACGATCATGCCGAAAGCCAGCGCCAACGACCATGCCTGCGGCGAAAAGTAGTCCTGGCCCACCCAGTTGAACACCTCGGCCAGGAAGGCCGCCGTGATCGCGGTGCGCCGCGAGCGTCCGAGGACCCGCGCCGCGCAGTACACGGCAAGTGCGATGAGCACGTGGATGACCGGAGCGAAGACATGGGCGATGGTCATCGGGGCGATGCCGGTGACGTCACTGAACCAGGCGAACATCACGAAGAAGGCCGACCATTGGGCGTAGATGTCGGTGCCGTCCGGCGCGATGCGGCCGTTCACCAGGATGTAGTCGACCACCGCGAGATGCTTGTAGGTCCAGTCATAGAGCGGGACCTCGGTGGCCACCACGGTGGTGACCCGGGAGACGATGATCGCCGCCCCGACCGCGACCGCCGCCGGAATCAGCCGGCGGTCACGCACCGCCACCAGTAACGCCCACGCGCACAGCACGATGCACACCGCCAGCAACGGGCCCGTCCCGGAGAACAGCAGGCCGTAGTAGCTGGCCTCCACCCCGGGCAGTCCGGGCACGGCGGCCAGCCAGATCGCCAGGGCCACCACGCTCAGCAGCAGCGAAAGGTGTTTGCGGACAACAGACTCGCCGGCCGGCCCCGCAGCGGCGACCAGCCGCCACCGCACCCGGCGCATGGCAGTCAGCGGCGTATCGCGGTTGCGGTGGTACCAGTAGGCGCTACTGCCGCACACCGCGACGATCTGCACCCACAGGATCTCGGGCGGGCTCCACCGGTATGACCACATCGCCGCCATCGCCACCAACGTGGTGATGGCCGCCCCCAGCAACGGCACCGTGGACAACAGGGCCCGCCGCGGGATACGCACCCAGGTGAGCACCGCCGCACCGGGACCGGCGGCGATGAACACCATCAGCCCCAGCGCGCGCACCCCGTCCGGAAGACCGGTCAGCGCGAGCACGCCGGCGAGCGCGCCGACGACCGCGAGATCGGCCTGCCGCAACCGCAGCACCGGCACCCGGTACCGGACGGGCTGAGCCGCGGTCTCGGAAGCGATATCGCCGACGGTCGGCTCGAGCGTCGCGGTCATGGCCGGAACCGCCTGTCGTTCATCGTGTTTGCCCGACGAGCTCACGCATGCCGCCGTCCCGGACCGGTGCCGTCACGAATCCCGCGGTCCCGACGGTGATGACGACGACCAGAATTCCGTAGATGCACAGCCGCTGGGCCCCACCGGGGCCGAAGATGTCCTGCCCACCCGCGTACACGAGGTATCCGAACAGTCCGGTCAGGCCGGCGACCACCGCGATGCCGCGGCGCTCCCCCGACATCTCGGCCGGCGAGGTCACCGCGATCAACAGCGCGCTCACCGATCCCAGCGTCATGAACACCACCGTGGCGGTGATGTTCCAGGCGTAGCTCACGTTCTGGGTGATCACGCCACCGGCGGCCAGGGCCAGTCCCGACACCAGCAGCAGCAGGGCGGTGGCGCGGTCGGCGAGACGTTGTGCGAACAGGCCGGCCGCGACGAACGCGATGGCCAAACCCGTTGCCACCAAGCCGACATTCATCACCCGGTACAACTCGCTGCACGGCCAGTTGCCCACCGGTCCGCAGAACGCGATTCCCAGCGGCCCGACCAGATCGTCGCGGTAGCCGTAGAGACCGCGCCACGAAGCCGAAACCACCCACTCGGCGGCGAAGTACACCAGCGGTACCAGCGATACCCACCCGGTGAGCCGGGCTGGAACTAACGGACGCACGTATCTCACCATCCTCCGATGCGGAGGCTTTCCCTGATCACCAAGAGTCGACTCACAAAACGCATTGCTCGCCATCCGGGCGACGGAAAAACCATCAGCGCAACGCAGTTCGACTCGACTGCACCGGAGATTAGCAACACGTGACGCCGTTTGGGCGGCTACCTCTACCAGTATGATGCGCATCACTGATTTGGGTAGGCTAACCAATTCTGCGCCGAGTCAGTATTCTCCTTTTCGGCGGCACTCCCCGCCCTCTCACACCTCCCGCTAGGACCACACCCCCATGCCGACCACTGGCAGCCCCGACGCCCTGCGCACGCAGCAAAAACCCACTCTGGCTGACGAACTGGGGGCGCCGGTCGCYGCGGTGACCGGTTCCGGCGGCGACCCCGTGCTGCCACGAAATCCGGGCCCACACGACAAGGGCGGCGGTCTCGGTATCGACATCGTCGCAGTGATGACGTCGAGTGCAGCGACCGGAATCCTGGGCTTCGTCTTCTGGACGGTGGCAGCGCGCGGCTATGACACCGCGGAGGTCGGCCGCGCCTCGGCCATCATCTCCTCGGCGACCCTGATCGCCATCCTCGCCAACTTCAGCCTCGGCAGCCTCTACGAGCGGTTCCTGCCCCTGGCAGGGGCACGCACCCAGCGCTTGGTGCACGAGGGCACCGCGTTCGTCGCCTGCGCCGCGCTGCTGTTCGGAGTCATCTTCATCGGTGTGGGGCCGCGGACACAGCTCTTCCCGAATTGGGTTGAGATGCTGCTCTTCCCGCTGTTCGTCGCGGTCCTGGCGATCTACGCGCTGCAGGATCAGATCCTGATCGGGTTGAGCCGGGCGCGCACGATCGCGATCAAGAACATCAGTCAGTCCACGGTAAAGCTGATTGTCGTCGCCGCGCTCATCCCGCTGGCGACCGGCGCCGCGATCGTCTGGTCCTGGGTGCTGCCGGCGGCCGCCATCACGGCCATCATCGCGGTGGTCATCATCCGCCGCGAGACCGGCACCCGGACCGGGACGCCGAACCTGCCGGCCCGCCGCGAGCTGTTCACCTTCTTCGCCAGCTCCTATGCCATCAACGCCATCAACGTCATCGTCCCGCTCCTGGTGCCGCTCATCGTCGTCGCACAACTGGGCACCGAGATGAACGCCTACTTCTCGATGTGCTGGTTGGTGGTCAACACCCTCGGCGCCCTGATCGTCGCGACCTCGGCCCCGTTCATCGCCGCGGCGTCGACGCCCGGAGCCGATGTGCGGGCCTGCACCAAGCGATTCGTCCTGCTGTGTGGCGGATCTGCGGTGGCGGGCTGTGTGACGCTGATGGTGGTGGCGCCGTTCATCCTGGGCATCCTGGGTCCGCGGTACGCGGAGAACGGGACCACGCTGATCAGGATCATGGCGCTGGTGCTGCCCGCCGTCGCGCTGACCACGATCTACACCGCGCTGGCGCGCCTGCAACGCACACTGCGGCTGGCCGTCATCTCGCAGGTGCTGCTGGGTGTGCTGGTGGTCGTCGGCGTCATTCTCACCACGCCGCGCTGGGGTATCAACGCGGTCGGATACACCTACGTCGCCGGCGAGCTGCTCATCACGCTGGTCGTCCTGCTCCCCACCGTGGCGCTGCTGCGCAAGGTTGCGGCGACCCCGCGCGGGCAAACCCTCGACAGTCCGGTGCGGGCCGTCGTCCGGCCCGATCTCTCGCATGTAGCTCCGATCGAATTCGATTCGGTGAGCCAGCGTTTCGAGCAGATCGCCGAGCAGAAGCACAACCAGGTGGCGCTGCGCACCGAGCACGGATCGATCACCTACGGTGCGCTGCGATCGGCCGCCGCGGCGTGGACGTCGGCGCTGCGTGCGCGTGACGAGGCCGGGTCCGCCCTGGCCATGGTGGGCGATCTGAACCCGCACACCACCGCGGTGGTCCTCGGCAGTTTCGCCGCCGGCGCACCGCTGGTCCCGCTGGATCCCGCACTGCCGCAGGACCGGATGACGCACATCTTCGACGCGCTGCGGGAGCAGGGCTACCGACTCGACACCATCGTCATGGACGACGCCGGCAACCCGCTGGGACACGAACTCGGCAAGGACCACACGGTGTGGCCGGCCGCCAGGCCGCCGCAACCGACCGGACCGTCCACAGCCGCGCCTGTCCTCGGCAGGCAGACGGTGACCAGCATCCAGTTCACCTCCGGATCCTCCGGTGAGCCCAAGGCCGTGCTGCATGTGCACGGAACCTGGTTGAGCGACTGGATTCTGCATCGCGACCGGTTCGGCATCGTCGAGGACAGCAAGGTCGCACTGTGCATGCCGGTGAGTTTCGCGGCCGGGCTCAACGTGCTGGTGGGGGCATTGCTGTCGGGTGCCGAGATCATCGCCATCGATCCCCGCAACTGCACCCCCGAAGCCGCGATCGACCGGCTCGCCGACACCGATATCGTGATGTGCACGCCGTCTTTCCTGCAGTCGCTGACCGAGGCCGCCGGCGATCGCGTCCTGCACCGAGTGCAGCGCATCGTCACCACCGGGGAACCCATCTACAGCAACGTGATCCGCCGGGCCCGCGAGCTCGCGCCCCATGCCGGGCTCACCAACTGGGCGGGCTCGTCGGAGACACTGGGCATCGCGCACTTCGACATCTGGCCGGGCGACGAGATCCCGGCCGGTGTCATCCCGGCCGGCGTCGCGGTACCGCACAAGCAACTCGGCATCGACGATCACGGCCAGTTGACGGTCACCTCGCCGTACCTGGCCGCCGGCTACCTCAAACCCGACAGCGCCTCCACGACCTTTACCGAGAACCCGGACGGCAGCCGCACATTCGTCACCAACGACCGCGCCCGCATCACCGATGACGGCGTGCTCGTGGTGCTCGGGCGGGTGGATGCCGCGGTGAAGATCCGCGGGTACCTGGTCGAACCGGCCGAGGTCGAGGCCGCGCTCCTCGACTGCCCCGGGATCCGGGAGGCGCTGGTGGTCGCCGACCAACTCGCCGAGACACCGGTACTGACCGCGTATGTGGCGCCCGATCCCGAGATCCGCAGCCCCGCGGTGGCCGACGTGCGTGCCCAGTTGCACACCAGGCTGCCCGCCTGGATGGTTCCGACGAATGTCGTGATGCTGGAGGCCCTGCCCCGCAACGAACGCGGAAAGGTCGACCGCAGAGCACTGCCCGCGCCGACCCGCGGGCCGATCGTGCCCGCCGCACCCGGTCTGGAGACCGAGGTCGCCACCGCGTGGTCGGATGTCCTGCGCCTGAGTCAGGTCGGACGCGACGAGAATTTCTATGCGCTGGGCGGGGATTCGCTGAACGTCCAGCAGATGATCAGCCTGGTCGGCGAGCAGCACGGCGTGCGGCTGGCATCCTCGGACCTGGCGGTCGCACCGACCGTCGCGCAGTTCACCGAGGTCGTGGCGGGACGTTTGGCCGGCGATGCCGTCGGCCGGGACAAGCGGATCGCGCCGACAACGGTGCTGCTGCGCCCCCCGACCGACAGCACCCGAAAGATCTTGTTCTGCTTCGCGGGTGCGGGCGCCTCGGCACTGTCGTTCGTACCGCTGACCGACCGTCTGGACCGGGACACCGCCGTCGTCGCCTTCCAGGCGCAGGGGCTGGAGAACCGGGCGTTCCCCGACTGGACGATCGGTCGCGCGGCCCGGCGCCATCTGCGGGATCTGTTGGCGCTGCAGCCGACAGGGCCCTACACCCTGGCCGGGCACTCCCTGGGCGCTTTCATCGCGATCGACATCGCGAACCGGCTGAGGGCGCTGGGCCAGGAGGTGGAACTGGTCACCCTGCTCGATCCCTTCCTGCCGCCTCGTACGGTCCGCGCCGCACGGCGTGACCTGCCCAATGTCGGATCGACACTGCTGGAGCAGCCGCCGGCGGCCGCGGCCGTGCTGTGGCGTCAGCGGCTGTGGCTGCCGATGGCCGGCATCGTCGACGGCACACCCGAGGAGAAGGTCGCCGCGCTACGGGAGGTCGGTGTCCGGGTGGGCCGACTGCACCGGCCGAAGCTGTATCCGGGCCGAACTCTGCTGGTGCTCAGCAGCTTCAACCGCGATGACGACCGGGTGTGGCCGCAGGTGCTCACCGGCGCACTCACGGTTCAGCGGATCAACTGTGACCACGATTCGGTGGTGCGTGAACCGCATGTCGGCCGGGTTGTCGACATGATCGCCGCGGAGCAGAACCAGCTCTGACCGCTGAGGGCTCCCCCGGGCGCACTGCCCCCGAAACGACGTACGGCCCCCTCCTGAGAGGGGGCCGTACTGCGATCAGCGGAGATCAGTCGCTGCTGCTGCTTCCGGAGTTGCCCGAGGAGCTGCTGCTGGACTTGCTGTCCGAGCTGGTGCTGCTCGACGAGCTGTCGGCCTTCTTGTCCGACTTGGCGTCAGCCTTCTCAGCCTTCTCAGCCTTCTCGGCCTTGTCGGCCTTCTCAGCCTTGTCGGCCTTCGCATCGGGCGTGCTGTCCGAAGCGGCGTCATCCTTGGCATCCGCCTTGGTGTCCGTCTTGGCGTCGGTCTTGGCGTCCGGGGTCTCCGTGGCGGCCTCGTCGGCTGCTGCCTCGGGGGCCGTCTCGGTGACGACCGGATCGACCGCGGTCTCGGCCGGGGCCTCGACGACCGTCTCGACCTCGTCCTCGGTGACGACGTCCTCGGTGACGACGTCCTCGGAAACTGCGGTCTCCTCGGTGGTTTCGGCCGATTCCTCGGTCTCGGTACTCACTGCCACCGACTCGACCGGGGTGGCCCCGCCGGCGGCCGTCTCGACGCTCAGCGTCACCAGATCGGAATCGGCGACCGTATCGGTCGACGACACCTTGGCCAGCGCCGCGGTGGGCTCCTGAACCGTCTGAGTGGTCGTCTTCGGGATGAGCCCCAGCGCCTTGGCGATCAGCGTCGGGTACTGCACGAAGAACGAGTCGATCGGCCCGCCGGGGGTCAGGAACCCGGGGAAGACCGACCACTCCGGCGCAATGCTCGGGGTGTATCCATTGAGGAACGCGCCCAACACCTTCACCGGCAGGTTGATCATGTGACTGAGTGCGGTCACCACGTCACCGGCCTGGGTCGCCACCTGGATCTCGTCGAGGCTGTCGGTGAACCGGAAGATGGCGCTGACGAACGGAACCAGGATGGCGTGCGGGTAGCCGGCCAGCGTGGTGTCACCGACGAGCAGAGCGTCCAGGATGGCGCCGATGGCCGGGCCGCCGACGTCACGGGCGACCTGGCCCGGGACCGCGAAGCTCGGGTACAGCGGCCAGCCGGCCGCGCCCAGACCGAAGATGAACCAGTCGTTGATATGAGCGAAGGCCTCGGTGAAATGTCCGGCCAGCAGTTCGGCCTGCGCACGCTCCATCACCCCGGGGAGCAGCTCGGTATGCGCCGCCCAACCCGCCTGCGACTGCTCATAACCCAGCCGCAGGGTCTCCTGATGCTCCGCCAACCGGTCCTGCAGCTGCTGCGCCACGGTCTCCGGCCGGAACAGGATGACCGAGAGCTCGCGCTGCAGTTCCTTGTTACCCAGGATCGCCGACAGGTTGGGGATCAGGGTGGCATTGATCTCGCCACCGCGGGCACTCAGATTCTTGAACGTGTTCGAGACCGTGCCGGCCAGCACCGCGAACGGGTTCTCGAAGGCAACGAGATCCACCGCGCGCTGCTGGGCGATTTCCAGTGCCGGCAGATTGGATGCGACGGGCGAAACGGCGATGACCGACGCTCCCGTCATCGCTACCGAGGCGAGTAGCAACCTCTTCTTGAGAGGTGCGGATGACGAAGGTGCAGACCAGAAGTCGCGCCCCGAGTCCGCGTGAACAGCGAGTGACACGGTTCTCCTAAATTAACTTGAGGGGTGATTAGCCATATGTGGCTGTCGCGAATGTTATTGCAGCGCAGAGCAGGTGACAATACCTACCCCTGCGCACGCGTCGCTTTGCTGAAATTTTTTTCAGGAAGCGGTATTACGCACGCCGAAGACACGCCTCGCGGTAGTTCCGAACGGACGCGTTTCTACCCGGCGGCGGCCGATAGGGCCAAATAACGCTGCAACGCAGCGTGTTTCGCACAATGTCCGGCAAACTCCGGACAGTGTCAGTGAGTGATCGTCACCGCGCTGAACTGTTCCAGCACGGCACAGTCGAAGAGCATCAGGGTTTCGTCCCGGATGAGGGTGTCCATCTTCTTGCCCGCGACCGCTTCATAGAGCGGGGCAAGGCCGCCCGACCCCGGCAGCATCCAGTCGTGGGGCTCGATCATGATGCACGCGAAGGACGCCACGGCCCCCGGGGAGGCCTGGCAGACCTCGGATTCCGCGCCCTCGATGTCGAGCTTCACGATGAACGGTGCGGCGTCCGGGATCTCGGCGATCAGCGTCTCGAGCGTCACCGAGGGCGTCGTCCCGACATCGGTCACCCGGTTGGCCCAGGAGCCCTCGTCCCGCGTTGTCAGATCGACACCGTCCTCGTGGCTCCACACCGCCGCGTGAACGGGCCTGATCCTGGGGTTGCCTGCACAGTTGCGTTCGATGAGATCGACGCAGTGGCGGTCCGGCTCCACCGCGAGGATGACGGCGTCCGGGAAGTGCTCGGCCAGATACAACGCGGAGTAGCCGACATTCGCGCCGGCATCGATGATCAGCGGGACCTGTCCGGCCTGCCGCATCTGTGCCGCCACGGCGTTCAGCCGCTCCATCCAGAACGGGTGTGCGTCATACTCGCGCTCGGTGAAGATCTGGGCGAGCACGAACGGGTCACTGTCCAGCGGGCGAACCGTCAGCCGATGCGCACCGCAGGTGACCGCAACGGGTTTGGCCATGCCGAGTGAGCGTCGCGCCACGAGATTCAGCGCGGACAGGGTGCCGATGCTCTGCGCGAGCGACAGCGTGTGCCCTAGCTTTTCACGGAATTTCGTCATCGCGATGTCGCCGGCGCTTTTGCCGGCGCGGTGGCAGAACGATGCAGTCGACGTTCGCGACCTATCGTGCGCAGCACCCGCAGACCGTCGGTCACCGCATTGAGGTTGCTGCGCCCGTAGATGCGCTTTCCCTCGAAACTGCTGACCTCTTTGATCTTCAGTCCGTTGCGGGCGACGCGGACGTTGATGACGGTCTCGATCTCGAACCCGTCACCCCATTGCGCTTCCTGGACATCCGTGCGGGGCAGATCGAGCACCGTGAGGTGCTCGCGCCAGAAAGCGTTGTACCCGTAGCAAAGATCGGTGAACTTCGTGGCAAACAGCTGGTTCACCAGCCAGTTGAGACCCTTGTTCCCGAGCCGCCGCAGCTGGGTGATGTCATCGCTGCCACCGGAGCTCGTGAAGCGGCTGCCTTTCGCGAAGTCGGCGCCGGACACAAGTGCCGCAACGAAATCCGGGATCTCGGCCGGGTCGGTGGACCCGTCGGCGTCGATCATCACCACGATGTCGCACGTGCTCACCTCGAAGGCGCATGCCAGTGCATTGCCCTTGCCGCGTCGCGACTGGTTGATGATCAGCGCATCCGGCCACAATTGGCGGGCAACCTCGATCGTGTTGTCGACCGATGAACCGTCGACGACGACGATCTGGTCGACCGGGGGCATCCGTTTTGCGACATAGGGCAGGTTCCGCGCCTCGTTGCGGGTCGGGATCACGACGGTCACGGTCGGCCGAGCCGTACCCTCCACCGCGCCACCCATATCCGTTTCGCGCACACAATCACAGTTCTCGCGATGATCAATCTGTTTGCTGGCAATGGCGTCGACCACGATGTCGATGGCCTTCGCCATTCGCTCTACACCCGTACCCTCCACGGTATCTGTCAAGGGAGTCATTACCTTTCATGGCTGGAAGGCACCGGGTATGCGATCGCGGACATGCGTCCACGTGCGGCCTGCCGCTGGTGAATTTGGTTGCGAGAATTACATTAGCGAGAATTCACAGATAATTGTCAGCTACATCGAAGGATATGACGCAGCCCACACCCCAGGGGCCTCGATCTGGGAATGAAATCCCATGCGCAGCAAAGGATCAGATGAATTCAAAACCAGATCGGTTTGAATTCATCTCTGGGATAGCAAGATTGCCGATGACACCGAGGTGGTCGGACCCGGGCAAATCGAACCGCTCGAATGAGACCGGCACCGGTCCGCGAGCCAGTATTCGGTCGATGGCCAGCAACGGCGGAACGATGCTATCGGCGGGAAAGGTGGGAACCACACCGGCACCGACATATTCGGCGGCGTCGACCAACCGTGCGGTGCCGGCCGGCGTCGAGTTCTCCAGCAGCTCGCGGTATTGCCGGTGGTCGTACGTCGAGTTGAAATCGGCACCGACGATCATCGGGTGACGTTCCGCCGCGAAGATCGGCCGCAGCCGCTTCAACTCGTACACCCACTTCCACGCCGGTTCGGGATACGGCGGTAGCGGATGCAGCGCATACACTGCGGTCGGCGCGGAAGCCGGGATCGCAGCGACGGCCCGCAGATTGTTCAGCACGAACCCGTCCAGCTGTGCGCACTCGTGCAGCGGGTAGCGCGAGTAGATTCCGGCACCGCCGCCACCGGCGCGAGGACGTCCGCACGTGTAGGGCAACACCTCGCCGATTCCGGTGGCAGCCATACCATCGACCGCGGACTCGGTCAGCTCGATCACGGTCAGCAGATCGATGTCGCGGTCGCGCACCGAGCGCACCAGCGCACCGAGATCCGCCTCACCCAGCCGGATGTTGGCCTGCATGATCCGCACCGACCGGGCCGCGGACTCGTCCCCCGCGCTACCGCGGTAGAGCGGGGCCTGCGTCAACACACCGACGGTCACCACGACGGTAGCGATGACGGCGGGCCATCGACGACGGCCCAGCAGCAGGAGCACCAGCGCAACCGCCGAGACAATGATCGCCAACGGGGTGAACGAGGCAATCCAGGCCACCGCGGTGCTGGTCAGCCCGACGAAGTGCGCACCGACGCCCGCCGAGCCGATCGCAAGGAACAGGCCACCGACCGCACCGATGACCGTACGAGAACCAGGCACCGTCGACAGCGTGTCAGGCAGTACGGACGAGCGGTGACCACGTCGTGTCGTCGGCCAGCGTGAGCACCTCGCGTGCCGCGCGCGCGGCAGCCGTGGCCCGGACCACGGCCGGGGCATCGCTCTGCAGAGGAGCCTCCACACTGATCGGGATTCCCGCGGGCAGCGCGCGCAACATCGAGACCAAATCGATACCTCCCGCACCGGGAAGCAACCGCGCACTGCGGCCCTGATACATCATTTCTTCCACGGTGCCGGGCCGCTCGGCAGGCGCGTCACAGATCTGCGCATAGCGAATCCAGTCCCGCGGCAGGGCCGCCAGTTCGGCGGGCGAGTTCATGGCACGGTCATAGTGGATGGCGTCCACCAGCAGACCGACGTTGCGCTGGCACGCCGACAGAACGGCGATGCCCTGGTGCAGATCCTTGACATCGGTCCACGGCATGGGCTCGAGGTTGGGGGTCAGCCCGAATTCGGCTGCCAGCAAAGCCAACTCGGCGAGGTTGTCGGCGGTCCGGCGGTGGTCGGGGTCATTGCCCGTCACCAGGACCTCGGTGGCGCCGAGAAACGCACCGGTCTCCAGGAACGCCTCGAAATCTGCGCGCACCCGGGTCTCCGGACGCAGCCGCAGCACCTCGATATCCACCGAACGCAATCCCGAATCATCAAGGCGGCGCTTGGTTTCCAGGATCAACGGGGTCCGGCCGACGGTGGGCCGCAGCGGCTCTTGTTCGGTCGCGCGGATCAGCCGTAGCCCGACGGCGTCGTACCCGGCCTCGGCAGCGCAAGCGACGAGCTCGGCCGGGTCGAGTTCGAGCACAGTCAGCGGCGCCAGCGAAAGAATCCGTCCTTCGCCGAGACCCTGCGACTCTGCCGCCGTGCCCATCACCATCTCCTCGCCGCCCGCCGGATTCTGCGGAAAACCCGCTCCGCGGAACATCATCGCCGATCGATGCGAGATTTTGGGGGCTACGTTGCCCAGGCCGGCCGGCCAGGTCGGGTGGTTGCGCTACCTGGATGGCAATTTCAGCAAATCAGCACCGCTCGAGACCGCGCTGCATGATCTTGGGGGCGCGCGGATAGTGCGCCTGCTGAGGTCCCATCCGCAGTACACCGAACACCAGTGACCTGAAGTTCTGCGGGTTGACCGGCCCGCTGTTGAGCCAGTCCTGCAAGGCAGTCATGCTCGTCGTCCTTTGTTAGTGCAATCCCCGAGCGACTCGTCGGTGAAGGCGCTTTGATCCGAGTCTACCGGCGCACCGATCCCGGCACCCGGTTACAACACCCGGCAAAGGCCACGCGGGCAACAGGATTGAACGTCACACCGGCGGCGGAACTGTGGCTGCGGTCACAGCTCAGTTCGGCACCAGGCTGAGCCGCACATCCGGGCCGATGGCCTCGATTCCGTCGAAGCGCCAGCGTTGCGCGCCGGCCATGCTGAGCACCCCGACATCGTCGACCGCCGTGATCGGACCGCCGAGCAACATCGGCGCCACGTAGGCGAGAATCCGGTCGATCACCCCGGCACGCAGAAACGCGCCGGCCAGGGTCGGCCCACCCTCGAGCAGCACCGCCGTCCGGCCGGAAAGGGCACGCATCACCTCATGCGGATCGCGGGTCCGGATCACCATGGTGCGCGAGTCGTCGTTGAGCACGTTGGAATCCGGCGAGATCTCCCGCTGCCCGACCACCACCCGCAACGGCTGACGGCCGGCGAGGCTGCCGTCGGGCAGTCGCGCGGTCAGCGTCGGGTCGTCGAAGAGCACCGTGCCGGTGCCGACCACGATGGCCTCCGCCACGCCGCGGCGGCGGTGCACGTCGGCGCGGGCGGCCTCACTGGTGATCCACTGGCTGCTGCCGTCGGCGGCGGCGCTGCGCCCGTCCACGCTGGTGGCGAATTTCCACGTGACATGCGGGAGCCCGGTGCGCTGCTTGTGCAGCCATTCGCGCAACGGACCGCCGGCGACCTCGGTGCCGAGCACCCCGGCCCTGACCTCGACACCGGCCTCGCCCAGACGCGACGCCCCGCCCGCGGCCACCGGGTTGGGATCCGAGACGGCGTACACCACCCGCGAAACCCCGGCTGCCAGAAGGCCGTCCACGCACGGGGGTGTTCGTCCATGGTGGTTGCACGGTTCCAGGGTCACCACCGCGGTACCCCCGCGTGCCAGCTCACCCGCGCGGCGCAGCGCCACCACCTCGGCGTGCGCTCCCCCGGCCGGCTCGGTCGCACCGACGCCGACCACCTCGCCGGCGGCGTCCAGGATCACCGCGCCCACGGGCGGATTCGGATAGGTGGCGCCCTTCACCCGATCGGCCTGCTCGACGGCGAGCCGCATCGCGGCTTCCGGGCTGACCGGTCGCTTGGCTGCCTCGGAGGTCATAGCGTCAGGTGTGGTGACACCGCGGCGGCCTGCCTGCGCAGCCGTCGCACCGCCTCGGCCGGATCCTCGGCGCTGTACACCGCGGATCCTGCGACGAAACAGTCCACCCCGGCCTCCGCGGCGGCCTCGATGGTGTCGGCGTTGATGCCACCGTCGATCTCCACCACGATCGTCAGCTCCCCGGCATCCACCAGGCGGCGCACGGTGGACACCTTGGCGAGAACCTCGGGGATGAACTTCTGGCCACCGAAGCCGGGCTCCACCGACATCACCAGCAGGGTGTCGAACTCCCGCAGGATCTCCAGGTAGGGCTCCAGCGGGGTGCCCGGCTTCACCGAGAGTCCCGCCTTGGCCCCGGCGGCGCGGATATCGCGCGCGACACCGACCGGGTTGTCGGTCGCCTCGGCGTGGAAGGTGACGTTGTAGGCGCCGGCCTCCGCATACGGCGGTGCCCACCGTTCCGGCTGGTCGATCATCAGATGACAGTCCATCGGGATGTCGGTGACCTTGAGCAGGCTCTCCACCACCGGCAGCCCCAGCGTGAGGTTCGGCACGAAGTGGTTGTCCATCACGTCGACGTGTAACCAGTCCGCGCCTGCGACGGCCGCGACTTCGTCGGACAGCCTGGCGAAGTCGGCGGCGAGAATCGACGGCGCAATGAGTGGGGCCGGGGCGAGCCGAGGGACGGGAGATTGACCAGCCATGCCGGTCAGCCTACTTTCAGGGCGGCGGCGAACATCGCATCGGTGCCGTGCAGGTGCGGCCACAACTGCACGTAGGGTCCGTCGCCGAGCTGATCGACACCGGGGAAGAACTCGCGGGTGTCCAGCGCCGTCACCGGTTGCCTGCGCAGCGCGTCGGCCACCACCCCGAAAGTCTCGGCCAGATGCGGCGAACACGTGGCGTAGAGCACCACACCACCGGGCCTGGTCAGTCCGATCGCCGAGGCCAGCAGCTCACGCTGCAACTTGGCCAGTGTGGGCACGTCGCCGGGCTGGCGCCGCCAGCGCGCCTCGGGCCTGCGGCGCAGTGCGCCCAGCCCGGTGCACGGCGCGTCGACCAGCACGCGGTCGAAGCTTGCCGGTTCCAGACCGGACTCCCGCCCGTCCACCCGCAACACGTCGACGGGCAGTCCGGCGGTGTTCCGTTCCACGAAATCGGCCCGGTGCTCGGCGGGCTCCACCGCGGTGACACGGGCATCCCCGGCCAGCGCCGCGATCAGCGCGGTCTTGCCGCCCGGTCCCGAACACAGGTCCAGCCACCGGCCGTTCTCGGGGCCGTCCACGGTCGCCAGGGTGAGTGCCCGGGCCACCAGCTGCGATCCCTCGTCCTGCACCAGTGCGGCACCTTCGCGCACGGCGGCCAGGTCACCCGGGTCACCGCCGGACAGATAGACCGCATACGGCGAGAACCGGCCGACGGTGCCGTCGACCTGGGCGGCCAGGTCCGTGGCGGTCAGCACACCGGGTCGRGCCGCCAGGTGCACGACCGGGCGCTCGTCGTCGCTGGCGAGCAGCGCGCCGAGTTGGCCGGCGCCGGCGCCGAGGGCGTCGACGAAGGCCTGGGCCACCCACCGCGGGTGCGCGTTGACGAAGGCGGCGTGCCCGATGGGATCGGTGGCCTGCGGGGGTGCCAGTTCGGCAACCCAGGCCTGCTCATCCTGGCCGGCGATCTTGCGCAGCACACCATTGACGAAACCTGCGCGTACCGAATCGAATTCGATTCCGGCCTGATCGACGGTGGTGTCGAGGGCGGCGTGCGCGTCCACCCTGGTGCGCAGCAATTGGTAGCTACCCAGCCGCAGCAGGTCCAGCAGGACCGAGTCGATCTGGTCCACGGGCCGGTCGGCCGCGGAGCTGATCACGGCATCGAGCAGACCCCGGGTGCGACAGGTGCCGTAGGCCAGTTCGGTGGCGAAGGCGGCGTCGAGGCCTTTGATCCCCCGTTCGCGCAGTAACGCCGGCAGGGTGAGGTTGGCGTAGGCGTCGCGTTCGCTGACCGCGCGCAACACGTCGAACGCCGCGCGCCGGGCCGGGTCCAGCGGCTTGCGCGGCGGACCCTTGCGCTGCGGTGCGTTGTTGGAGTGGTGGCGCGACGGGCGCCCACCACGCCCCGGTGACGAGGGCCGGCTCACAGCGCGCGCACCGATGCGTCCGGACGTGCGCCGCGTGCCCAGTCGGCGGCGTTCATCGGCTTCTTCCCGGGCGGCTGCACCCAGCTCAGGGTGACCGCATGCGAACCGGTGCCGACCCACACGTCACGCCTGCCGACCTCGATCTCACCGACTGCGAGCGCCTTGGTGTCATCGGGACGCACCGGTCCCACCTTGACGCGGACATCGCCGATCATCGTCCAGGCGCCGGGATTCGGGGTGACCGCACGGACCCGGCGATCGACCGCGTGCGCGGGCAGTTCCCAGCGCACCCGCGCCTCCTCGACGGTGATCTTGGGCGCGACGGTGACCCCGTCGGCGGGCTGGGGTACCGGGTTCAACGAACCGTCGGCGATACCGTCCATGGTGGCCTCCAATAATCCTGCACCCGAAACAGACAGCCGCTCAAGCAGATCCCCGGCGGTGTCGGTCGGGCGGATGGTTTCGGTGACGACGCCGTAGACGGGTCCGGAGTCCAGGTCCAGTTCGATCTGGAAGGTGGTGGCCCCGGTCACCTCGTCTCCTGCGGCGATCGCGGCCTGCACCGGGGCGGCGCCGCGCCAGGCCGGCAGCAGCGAGAAGTGCAGATTCACCCAGCCGTGCGCGGGTACCGCCAGCAGATCCGCACGCAGCAGCGCTCCGTAGGCGACCACCGCGCAGGCGTCGGGTGCCAGGGCGGTCAATTCGGCAACGAACTCCGCGGTGTTGGGCCGCTCGGGTTTGAGCACCGGGATGCCGTGCTCGGCGGCCAGCTGGGCCACCGGGGACGGTGCCGGTTTTCCGCGCCGGCCCGCCGCGGCATCGGGCCGGGTCAGCACCGCGACGACGTCATGGTTTTCGGATTCGATGAGTCGACGCAGCGAGGGCAGCGCAGGCTCCGGTGTTCCGGCAAAGACGAGTCGCACCGAGACAGTCTAGGGAAGGCGCGGGGTCTGATAGAACTCGCGTTCCTGCACACCGGCGATCGGCGCCACGAACATCCACGGCATCGTGGTGATCAACCGGTTCACCCCGGCCACCGCATCGTTGTAGTACTGGCGGGCGAAGGCCAGCTTGTTCTCGGTGTCGGCGAGGTTCTCCTGCAGGTTCAGGAAGTTGTTCGACGAATTGAGCTGCGGGTAGCTCTGCCCGAGTGCCAATACCTGGCCGAGCGCGGTGTCCAGTTCGCCCTCCGCGGCGCTGCGCCGAGCCACCGATTCACCGCCGGTGGCCGCGTTCAGCGCGGCCCGGGCGTCGGTGACGTGATCGAGGATCGCCTTCTCGTGGGTGGCGAACGTTCCCACCGCGTGCACCAGGCTGGGGATCAGCGCCGCCCGCCGGGTCAGTTCGACATCGATCCCGGACAGTGCCTCGGACACCCGCACGTCGGCGGTTTTGAGCTTGTTGTAACCGGCCACCAGCCCGATCAGCACCAGCACCGCGATCGCGAGCACCAGAATCAGCAAGAACCTCACCATGATCCGCCTCCACCTCCTCCGCCACCGCCACCGCCGCCGCCCCCACCGCTGCTACTGCTGCCGCCGCTCGAGGAGGAGGCCTGCGATGCGGTGTAGGCGCCGATCGATGACGACAGCGCCGATTCGAAACTGTCGAACCCCGCCACGTCGGATCCTCCGGCCAGGCCCCAGGATGTCGTGGACGAGGAGTAGTACCACTCCGGTTGCGGCGCAACGGCGCCGGTGGCGTCGCGATACTTCTGCGCCCACAGGGCCGCGCTGCCCGCAGCCACCGCGAACGGGACGTAGGCCGCGTAGAGATCCTTGCGGGCCCCGAAATCGAAGCGGCTCTCCGCCGAGTCGGTGGACAGCAGCCGGTGGAATCCGCCTGCCCGTGACCACAGTTCGCGACCGGCCTCGGTGCGCCGGGTACCGACACCGTCACGCCAGGACACGGTGGAGAACAGGAAGAAGGCCGCGAACGGCAACGCCCACAGGGTGATCGGGAAACCCCAGCGGAAGAAGCCGCACACCATCAGGATCGCCGCGACGGCATTGGCCGCGCGCAACCACAGTTCCTTGCGGCGCTTGACCATCAGGCCCTCGTCGATGGCCCATTTCTGCACCGCGGCGGTCATGTCGGTCTTGGCCGCGCTGAGCTTCTCCCCCGCCTTGGCGGACTTCCTGGCCTTGAACTCGGCGCCGGGGCCGATGACCTTCAGCGCCGAACCGACGGCGACACCCACCGGGTCGATATCGGCCCAGGCGCCCGGCTGGGCGGTCCCGGTGACGTTCCAGTCGTCCTTGCTGATCTGGCGCAGCTCGACCAGTTTGCGTTCGGCCAGGTGGAACAGTGTGGCGGTGAGGCCGTTCTTGGGGACCGCCTCGGTGCGGATGTACTCGGTCTGCACCGGTCCCAGCCCGGGCGGCGGCGCGTACTGGATCGGGAAACCCGGGGGACGTTCGAAGGTGCTGCGCGCCCACAGGATGGCCACGGCGGCGCCGAGCAGGGTCAGCGCCAGCAGCACCACCACCCGGGTCGTCGACTGCCCCAGCACCCGGTCCCAGTGGTAGGTCCACAACAGCTCTGCGCGCGGCGGCGTCGGCATGTCCACGCCCGCCCGCAGGGTGACCGGGGTGTGTGGCGCCAATCCCTGCGCGCCCAGTCGCACGGTGTTGCCGTCGACGGTGAGGTCGCTGCAGGCGGCGCCGCGACCGAATCCGACCGAACACTGGGCGCCGAGCACCGGTTCGGGCAGCGTCACGGTGATGTCGACGTTCTCGATCTCGTTGTTCCAGGCGGGTGCGATGACATTCCAGAAGAACACCGTGGGCGCGTTCGCGTCGCCCGTAGATTCGCCGAATTGTTTACCGGCGCCGGTGGTTCCGGGATCGAGCACACCGGGGATGGTGTACCGGATCTCGAACACGTGCGGCCCAGGGTCCAGGGTGCTGTCCGGGCTGCCGATCTTGGCCACCCGGAACCGTTCCCGGCCCTCCCAGAGCAACTGGTAGGGCGCCGGCTCGCCGTCCCACAGGATCGACCGGAGTTCGGGCACCTGCCGGACCTTGGGACTGTTCTGGTTGGTCACATCCCAGTGCCGGAAGATGCCGTGCCGTCCGACGGGGAACTCACCGGTGATGGTCTCGACCGCATCCAGATCACCGTCGGCGTTCACCGTGTAGTGGGCGGTGTAGTCGCTGATGACCACTGGATCCGCGGCGGCGTCGCCACCACCGGTGGGGGTGGCGCTGAACACCAGCGGCCACAGCACGCCAAACGCGATGAGCACCAACGGGATCAACAGCTTGAACAGCCGCCCCATACCCACCTCCGCACCGGTTACGTTGCTTACCCTATGTGCAAGGGATCCATTTGCACACGAACCGGCTGCTGGTCGTGGCGGGCGCTCATCGAGTTCACCGCGCGCCGCAGGGCCGCAGCCAGGTCCAGGCCACCGGTGCGGGGCACCCGCACCAGCATCCGGCTCACCTCGCTGTCGACCGCGACACCGGGAGGTCTGCGCGCCCCGGGCGGCAGGTCCACCGGCCCCAGCGGTTCGGCCTCGGGTGGCAACTCGGCGGCCTCCAGCAGCGCGGTGACCGCCTCGGGCACCCCGTCGAGCACCGCGAGATGCACCGCCGGGGGCAGTGCCACCTCGTCGCGGCCGTTCAGTTCGGATTCGGCATGGCCGACCGGGTCCCAGCGGATCAGCGATTGCACGGTCGGGATCGCCGACTCGGCGATCACCGCCACCGAGCCACCGTCGGCGCGGCTGCGGACCAGAGCCGCCGCGGCCATCCAGCGCCGCAACGTGTCCTCGGCCGCCCGCAGATCCTGACGGCCCAGCAGCGCCCAGCTGTCGAGCAGCAGCGCGGCACCGTAGCCGCCCTCGGCCACCGGCTCGGCGCCGGGGGTCGCGACCACGACCGCGGGTTTCGGACCCACCGTGGACAGCACCGACTCACCGCCCGAGGTGATGACGGTGGCGCCCGGCAGCGCCCGCCCGAGCTCCTCGGCGGTCCGTCGCGCACCGACCACCACCGCGCGCACCGCATCAGATCCGCAGCTCACGCATCGCAACGTCAGTTCGGCGCGGGCGCACCAGCGGCACACCGCGCCGTGCGTGTCACGGTCCGGCAGCGACAGCGGCCCGGTGCAGTGCCTGCACCGGGCCACGGTGCGGCAGCGGGCACAGGCCAGGGCCGGGACGTATCCGCGCCGCGGCACCTGCACGAGTACCGGGTGCCCGGCCTCCAGCGCGGCGCGCGCGGTGCGTAGTGCCATCGACGGCAGCCGCGCCGTATGTGCCGCCGGGTCGCGTTCCTGGTCGAAGGCGTTGTCGTCCAATGCCACCACCCGCGGCGCGTGGTTACGCACCACCGGCCGGGCCGCGACGAGATCATGGGCCCACCGGCTGCGCACCAGAGCGTGCGCCTCGGCGGTCCTGGCATACCCGCCGATGATTGCGGCACAACGCAATTGGTGTGCCCGCAGCATGGCCACCTCACGGGCATGCGGGTATGGCGCCCGGGGTTCGGCGAGGTTGTCGTCACCGTCGTCCCAGACGATGACCAGACCGAGGTCGGCGATGGGCGCGAACACGGCACTGCGGGTGCCGATCACCAGCCGGGCCTGACCGCGCAGCACCGCCAGCCAGCGCCGGTAGCGCTGCGAGGGCCCCAGCCCGGCCGACAGCGCCACCACCCGGGATTCGTCCACACAGCTCACCGCGGCCGCATGCACGGCGTCGACGTCCCCTTGGTCGGGCACCACGATCAGCGCACCGCGCCCGGCATGCACGGTGGCCGCCGCGGCCTCGGCGAGCCGCAACGCCCAGTGCTCGCCGGGCAGTGCCTGCCACACCGCCCGCGCCGCCCGGCCCTCCCGGATCGCGGCCAGGAACTGTTCGCCGCGCCCGTATTGCGCCCATCCCGACTCGTCGACCGGCTGGTGCGCCAGTGGCGGCAGCTCGGCCTGCGGCTTCTTCTCCACACCGGCGTGCCGCGGCGGGATCGCCAGCCGCAGCACGTCGGGTCGGGTGCCGACGTAGCGGGCCGCGACCGCGTCAGTCAGCCTGCGGATCTCGGGGGTCAGCACCGGCTCGGCGGACACCACCCGGTCCAGCGAGCCGAGTTTGCCCGAATGATCGGTGTCCGAACGCCTTTCCAGGATGAAGGCGTCCACCAGCCTGCCGTGGAAACGCACCCGGACCCGCACCCCGGGCTGGGCGTCGTCGGATTGTTCGGCCGAGACGAGGTAGTCGAACTCGCGGTCCAGGTGCGGCACGGACAGCATCGGCAGCACACGCGCTATCGGCTCGTGCTCAGCGGCGCGACGGGTCTGCGTCACCCCTGCTGCCACCGGACGCCGGTCGTGCGCTGCCGCCCGAAGAAGAAGCCGGCGGTGATCAGGAACAGCGATGCCGCATACGCCCACCAGATGGGTACCGCCAACGCCTCCGACCCGAGCACGAACTTGCTGATGCCGATCATCGAATCCGAGACCGCGAAACACACCGCACCCAGGGCAGTCCACGGCGTCGGCAGCTCGGCGAGCAGTGCCGCACACACCATCGCGCCGAGCACGGCCATGTAGACGGTGACCGGCAGCGCCATGCCCTGCTCGAGCAGGGCCGGCCAGAACCACATCAGCATTGCCACGCAGGCCAGCACCACGACCGCGGCCGCAACCAGCCGCGAGGTGCGCCGGGCCACCAATGGGACCAGGGCGGCAAGGAAGCACAGGTGGGCGATCAGGAACGAGGCCAGGCCCAGCACGAAGGACGGCTCCCACCACGGCATGGCGAGCAGATAGTCACCGGCGGCGGACCCGATCAGCGCCGCGATCAGCCAGCGTCGTTCCCGGGCGACCGGGTGACGCAGCGCGGCGACCGCCAGCAGCACCGCGGCGGCGGCCTTGAGGGCGGGCTGCAGGGCGAACTGCCCGGTGAGTTCGGCGCCGGAGGGCACCCGCAGCGCGACGGTGATCAGAAAGATGCCGTAGCCGGCGCCGACGGCCACCGCGAGTGCCCAGAACAGCGCGGTCCAGCGCGCTGCGTACGGTGAACCCATGCCTGAATCCGGTACCGACAGACCCGCCTTGGACGCCATCCTGGAGAAGGTACTGGAAGCGGTGCCGTTCCAATTGACGATGGAGGGTGGTCCCGACGCCGCGCGGGAGCGTTTCCGCGCACTGCCGCGCCGCGAGGTGCACCCGGAACTGCGCGTCGAGGACCGCACCGTCGACGGCGTGCCGGTGCGGATCTACTGGCCGTCGGAACCTGCGGAGAAGCCGCCGGTGCTGCTGTTCTTCCACGGCGGCGGCTGGGTCGTCGGCGATCTGGACACCTATGACGGCACCGCCCGCGAGCATGCGGTCGGCGTGGGTGCGGTGGTGGTATCGGTGGACTACCGGCTGGCCCCCGAGCATCCCTATCCGGCGGCGGTCGAGGACGTCTGGGCCGTGACCCGGTGGGTCGCCGCCCACGCCGATGAACTGGGCGCGGACCCCGCCCGCATCGCGGTGGCCGGGGATTCTGCCGGCGGCAATCTGGCCGCGGTGGTGGCCCAGCTGGCCCGTGACGCCGGGCTGGGCCTGCGCGCCCAGCTGCTCTGGTACCCGGCAACCACGTGGGACACCAGGCTGCCGTCGTTCACCGAGAACGCCGACGCACCGATCCTGGACCGCGGTTCGGTCGCCGGGTTCTCCAAGCTGTACGCCGGTGACACCGATCTGAGCGATCCGCCAGCCACCCTGGTGCCTGCCCGCGCCGCATCGCTGGCCGACGTTGCCCCGGCCTATATCGCGGTGGCCGGATACGACCCGCTGCGCGACGACGGCATCCGCTATGCGGAACTGCTGGCCGCCGCCGGTGTGCCCGCGCAGGTCCACAACGCAGACACGCTGGTCCACGGCTATCTGGGTTATCACGGCGTCGTGCCGGCGGCCACCGAGGCGGCCGATCTCGCCTTTGCCGCACTGCGGGGCGCGTTAGCCTGACGTCATGGCTCACCCCTCGCCCTCTTCTCCCACGACCAGGCCGGATGTCGACCCCAACCTCAAGGCCCTGTTGGACGCCGTACCACTGGAATTCACCGCCGAGGACGGTGTCGATGTGGCCCGCGAGAAGTTCCGTGCGCTCAGGCCGCCGCCGGAGATGCTCCCGCAGCTGCGGGTCGAGGAGCGCACCATCGGGTACGGCGACCTCACCGACATCCCGGCGCGGATCTACTGGCCGCCAGTCGAACAGCACGACAATCTGCCGGTGCTCGTCTACTACCACGGTGGTGGCTGGGCGATCGGCGATCTGGACACCCATGACCACGTGGCCCGCGCACATGCGGTGGGCGCCGAGGCCATCGTGGTGTCGGTGGACTACCG
This sequence comes from Mycobacterium sp. P4_H6, assembly GCF_056400845.1. Classification (NCBI taxonomy): domain Bacteria; kingdom Bacillati; phylum Actinomycetota; class Actinomycetes; order Mycobacteriales; family Mycobacteriaceae; genus Mycobacterium; species Mycobacterium sp. P4_H6. The sequence goes on from NZ_JBFUKN010000002.1 coordinate 60,586, forward strand.
GCTCGCCCCCGAGCATCCCTTCCCCGCCGGGGTCGAGGACGCATGGGCGGCGTTGCGCTGGGTGGGCGACCATGCCGCCGAGCTTGGTGGTGACCCGACACGGATTGCGGTGGCCGGGGATTCGGCGGGCGGCAACCTCTCGGCGGTGATGGCCTTGCGCGCTCGTGACGCGGGCGGCCCGCCGCTGGTGTTCCAGTTGTTGTGGTACCCGGTGGCCATCGGCGACATCAAGGCGCCATCGTTCATCGAGAACGCCGACGCCTACATCCTCAACCGGGATGTCACCAATGCCTTCCTCACCTGGTACCTGCCCGGTGTCGATCTCGATGATCCGGGCTCGCTACCGACCGATGTCGCACCGGCGAATGCCGACTCGCTGAGCGGGCTGCCGCCGGCCTTCATCGGCACCGCCGAACACGACCCGCTGCGCGACGACGGCGGCAAGTACGCCCAACTGCTCACCGCGGCCGGAGTTGCGGTGCAGCACAGCAACGAACCGACGATGGTCCACGGCTACGTCAGTCTCGCGCTGGCCTCCCCCGCGGCCACCGAGGCCACCGAACGCGGCATCGCTGCCCTTCGCGCCGCACTGCACCCCTGAGGATCCGCTCATGACGCCGGAATTCCACACCGTCATCATCGGCGCCGGGTTCTCCGGCATCGGTGCGGCGATCGCGCTGGACAAGGCCGGCCTGAGCGACTACCTCATCGTGGAGGCGGGCGCGGAGGCCGGCGGCACCTGGTACTGGAACACCTATCCCGGTATCGCCGTGGACATCCCGTCGTTCTCCTACCAGTTCTCGTTCGAGCAGAGCCCGGACTGGTCACGCACGTACGCCCCGGGTCACGAACTGAAGGCCTATGCCGATCACTGCGTGGCCAAGTACGGGATCGCCTCCCGGATCCGGTTCGGCACCGAGGTCATCGGGGCCCATTTCGACGCGGACGCCGACCTGTGGCGGCTGAGCACCAAGGATTCGACCATCACCGCGCGGCATCTGATCAATGCCGCGGGTGTGCTCAATGTGCCGAAGCTGCCCGACATCCCGGGCGTGGACACCTTCGCGGGCACCACCCTGCACACCGCGCGCTGGGATCACGGCGCCGACCTCACCGGGAAGCGGGTAGCGGTGATCGGCACCGGGGCCTCGGCGGTGCAACTCATCCCAGAGATCGCCCCAAAGGTGGCACACCTCAGCGTGTTTCAGCGCACCCCCATCTGGTGTTTTCCCAAACTTGATGTGCCACTGCCCGCCCCGGCCCGGTGGGCGATGCGCCTACCGTTCGGCAGCACCGCGCAGCGGCTGCTCAGTCAGGCCTATGTGGAGGTGACCTTCCCGCTGTCCGCGCAGTATCACAGCGTGCTGCCCCTCAGTGGGGGCGCCGAGCGGATGGCCAGGAACTATCTGCGGCGCGAGGTCAAGGATCCGGCGTTGCGGGACAAGCTGACTCCGCGCTACGCGGTCGGCTGTAAACGCCCGGCCTTCCACAACAGCTACCTGAGCACCTTCAACCGGGACAACGTCAGCCTGGTCACCGAGGCAATCGAGCGGATCACCCCGGCCGGCGTGGTCACCGCGGACGGCGTCGCCCATGATGTCGACGTGCTGGTGCTGGCCACGGGTTTCAAGGTGATGGACGTCGATTCGGGGACCTTCCCGCTGATCGGCCCCGGCGGCCAGTCGCTGGCCGATTTCTGGACCCGCAACCGGATGCAGGCCTATGAGGGGGTCAGCGTGCCCGGCTTCCCGAACTTCTTCAACATCTGCGGGCCCTACGGGTACGTGGGCTCATCGTATTTCGCATTGATCGAGACGCAGACCCGCCATATCGTGCGCTGTCTGCAGCAGGCGGACCGTACGGGCGCGGCCCGCGTCGAGATACGCCAGGAGGCCAACGCCCGCTACTTCGACGAGATGATGCGCAAACGGCACCGTCAGATCTTCTGGCAGGACAGTTGCGCGTCGGCCAACAGTTACTACTTCGACAAGAACGGTGACGTGCCGCTGCGACCGGCCAGCACGCCCGAGGCGTACTGGCGCAGCCGCAGCTTCCCGCTCAGTGACTACGAATTCACCCCATAACGCGCGAGCAGACACAAATGGCCCCGATTCCATCCGGAATCGGGGCCATTTGCGACTGCTCGCGCAGTGAAAAGCTAGACGGACGCCTTCAGGTCGTCGACCTTGTTGGTCTGTTCCCACGGCAGCTCGATGTCGGTGCGGCCGAAGTGACCGTAGGCCGCGGTCTGCGCGTAGATCGGGCGCAGCAGGTCCAGGTCGCGCACGATGGCACCCGGACGCAGATCGAACACGCTGCTGATGGCCTTCTCGATGCGGGCCGGGTCGACGGTCTCGGTGCCGAACGTCTCGACGAACAGCCCGACCGGGGCGGCCTTGCCGATGGCGTAGGCGACCTGCACCTCGACACGCTCCGCGAGCCCGGCGGCGACCACGTTCTTGGCCACCCAGCGCATCGCGTAGGCCGCCGAGCGGTCCACCTTTGACGGATCCTTGCCCGAGAACGCACCGCCACCATGGCGGGCCCAGCCACCGTAGGTGTCGACGATGATCTTGCGACCGGTCAGGCCGGCGTCACCCATCGGGCCACCGAGCACGAACTTGCCGGTCGGGTTGACCAGCAGGCGGTAGTCGGAGGTGTCCAGGGTCTCGTGGCCGAGATCCTCCAGGACGGTGTTGACGACCTTCTCGCGGATGTCGGGGGTCAGCAGGCTTTCCAGGTCGATATCGGCGGCGTGCTGGGTCGAGAGCACCACGGTGTCGAGGCGCACCGGCGTCGTGCCGTCGTACTGGATGGTGACCTGGGTCTTGCCGTCAGGTCGCAGGTAGGGCAGCACGCCGTTCTTGCGGACCTCGGTGAGGCGGCGGGCCAGCCGGTGCGCCAGCGCGATCGGCAGCGGCATGAGTTCGGGGGTGTCGCCGATGGCGTAGCCGAACATCAGGCCCTGATCACCGGCGCCCTGGGAGTCCAGCGGATCGCCCGCACCCTCGACCCGTGCCTCGTGCGCCTTGTCGACGCCCTGGGCGATGTCCGGGGACTGCGCGCCGATGGCGATGTTCACGCCGCAGGATGCGCCGTCGAAGCCCTTGGTGGACGAGTCGTAGCCGATCTCCAGGATGCGCTCGCGCACGATCTTGGGGATATCGGCGTAGGCCGATGTGGTGACCTCGCCGGCGACATGCACCTGGCCGGTGGTGACCAACGTCTCCACCGCGACCCGCGATGCGGGATCCTGCTCCAGCAGCGCGTCGAGCACCGAGTCGCTGATCGCATCACAGATCTTGTCGGGGTGACCTTCGGTGACCGACTCACTGGTAAACAGCCGACCTGCGCTCACGTGGCATCCTCCATTAGTTAGGTAGACGAATTATTGTTGTGCTCACTGGCAGCCAACCGTGTAAACGCCCATGACGCAACAGTTACCTGCACGCGGTTTCACCCCTGCAGGAGTGCCCCGATCGCGTCCACGATACGGCTGGCCATCAAAGTCTTCGAACCGTGCTCCAGCGCGGTCTCGGTGCCGTCGGCGGCCAGCATCCAACCGTCGTTGTGATCGACCTCGAATGCCCGGCCCTCACCGACCGCATTGACCACCAGCATCTCGCAGCCCTTGCGCTTGAGCTTGGCCCTGGCGTGGAACAACACATCACCATTGGCATCGCCGGTCTCGGCGGCGAATCCGACGATCGCGCGCATATTGGGCAGCTGACCGTCGGCACGGGCGCGGACAGCTCCGGCGAGCACATCGTCATTGCGGACGAGTTCGACCGACGGCGCGTCTTTCTCGTCGGCACTCTTCTTGATCTTCGCGGTGGCCACGTGGGCGGGCCGGAAATCGGCGACGGCGGCAGCCATCACCAGGACGTTGGCATCGGGCGCGTGTTTGGACACCGCGTCTCCGAGCTGGGCGGCCGAGCCGATGTGCACGACGTTGACCCCGGCCGGATCGATCAGGCCGGCGGTGTTCCCGGCGACCAGGGTGACCTCGGCGCCGCGCTGGGCCATCACCCGCGCGACCGCATATCCCTGCTTGCCCGAACTCCGGTTGCCGATGAAGCGCACCGGGTCCAGCGGCTCCCGGGTGCCGCCCGCGGTGACCAGGACTTTCACCCCGGCCATGTCGTAGGGCAGGGCGTCGCCGCGTTCCAGCAGCAACCCGGCCAGGGTGGTGATCTCCTCGGCCTCGGGCAGCCGTCCCGGACCGGTGTCGGCGCCGGTGAGGCGCCCGGATGCGGGCTCCAGCACGATGGCACCGCGGCGCCGCAGCGTCGCGACGTTCTCGACGGTGGCCGGGTGGAACCACATCTCCGTGTGCATGGCGGGGGCGAACAGCACCGGACAGCGGGCGGTCAGCAGCGTCGCGGTCAGCAGATCATCGGCGCGGCCGGCGACGGCGCGCGCCAGCAGGTCGGCGGTCGCGGGCGCCACCACCACCAGATCGGCCTGCTGGCCGATCCGGACATGGGGAACCTCGGGAACGGATTCGAAGACACCGGTGTGCACCGGCTGTCCGGACAGCGCCTCGAAAGTCGCGGCGCCGACGAACTTCAGTGCCGACTCGGTGGGCACCACCCGGACCTCGTGGCCCGCCTCGGTGAGCTGACGGACGACGGTGCATGCCTTGTAGGCGGCGATGCCACCGGCGACGCCGACGATGATGCGCTTTTTGTCGGTCATATCCGCCCTTCGGCCGGGAGCCTCACAGGTCAGCTTGAGTGTTGCTCGCCCTCGGTGTGCTCAAGCAGATCGGCGTGGATCTCGCGCATCGCGATCGACAGCGGCTTCTCCTGCAGGCCCGGCTCGACCAGCGGACCGACGTATTCCAGGATGCCGTCACCGAGCTGGTTGTAGTAGTCGTTGATCTGGCGCGCGCGCTTGGCGGCGTAGATGACCAGCGCATACTTGCTCGACGCGCGGTCGAGCAGCTCGTCGATGGGCGGGTTGGTGATGCCCAGCGGGGTGTCGTAGGCGTTGGCGGCGTCAAGATTCTCGACAGGCGTGCTCACTGAAATTCTCCCAAGGTGTTACGAACTACGTGGTTATCAGGCAAGTGTTAAAGACGTTGCTGTTGGTGAGGTTGAGGCAGCTGTCGGATCGAACCGGCTAACGGGCCACCAGCAAGGATACCAATTCTGCGCACGCCGACTCCAATTGAGTGTTGACCACCACGACATCGAAGTCGCCCTGGGCGGCCATCTCCTCGCGCGCGGTGCTCAGTCGCCGGGCCTGTACCTCCGGGCTTTCGGTCCCGCGGCCGACCAGTCGCTCCTCCAGCACCGCCCAACTGGGCGGGGCGAGGAAGACCGTCGTCACCTCGGGCATCGCGGCCTTCACGGCGCGGGCACCGGCCAGATCGACCTCGATGAGTACCGGGACGCCCTGGCTGGTCGCGGAGCGCACCGGTGCTGCCGGGGTTCCCGAGCGGTGCAGGCCGCCGTGGATATCGGCCCATTCGAGGAGTTCGCCCTCGTCGATCAGCCGCTGGAACTGCTCGGCGGAGACGAAGCTGTAGTCCACGCCGTCGACCTCACCGGGTCGCGGCGCACGTGTCGTCACCGACACGCTGAAATGCAGGTCGGGGATCCGGTCGCGCAGACAGCGCACCACTGTGGACTTCCCGACGGCGGACGGGCCGGACAGGACCACCACTGCAGCCTTGTCCGGCCCACCACCAGTCTTCACTTGTATGTACTGCGTTTTAGTCGGCGGTGAAGTCGAACTTCTCCAGGAGTGCCTTGCGCTGACGATCACCGAGGCCGCGCAAGCGGCGGGTCGGAGCGATCTCCAGCTCGGTCATGATCTCCTGCGCCTTGACCTTGCCGACCTTGGGCAGTGCCTCCAGCAATGCGGAGACCTTCATCTTGCCGAGGACCTCATCGGACTCTGCGTCCTTGAGGACCTGCTTGAGGTTGGTGCCGCCACGCTTGAGCCGATCTTTGAGCTCGGCACGCGCTCGACGTGCGGCAGCAGCCTTCTCCAACGCTGCCGCGCGCTGTTCGTCGGTCAACTGGGGAAGGGCCACGGGGTTCCTCCGTCTCTCGCCATCTGTTGTTTCATCACGGCTGGATCACGTAACCAGCCAGCGACGACGACCGTACCCACGCATCCTGACGAAAGCTAACCCCACCCCCGGGTTATGCCGTCAAAAGGCCAGCGTGTACGGCATGTGTGCGCAATGCCGGTTTCCCGCGTGTCGGCACCGTTTGCGCGACCTGGATTTCTGATCTCCCTGCATATCAAGGGTTTTCGGCGCTCGGGCAGGTCGGCGGGGGTTTCCGTCGGCCTGCCGCAAGTTCGCTGAATCGCGAATCCTGGCGGTCGAATGAGAAATTTTCGCTGGTCATGGCGTGTCGGGCGTGTCGTCGGCCGCCTGGACACCCGTCTCGCGAGCGGCGCCGGCAGATACCTGACCGACTTGAACAACTGGGCGCCCGCACGGCGTATGATCTGCGCCTTTCCCGAGCTGCGGCCGGTACGGTCGACCGATGCGTCGTGCGTACCGGCCGGTCTGCGCCGTCCTCGTGCTGCTGTTCGCCGGACTGCTGACCAACGTCGCCGCACCGGCGTGGGCGTGCGGTTGCGGGGCGTACATCCCCGACCGGGCCGGCGCGACCGTCGTCGACGAGCGGGCCCTCATTGCCTGGGACGGCAGCACCGAGGACATCCTGATGTCCTTCGGGGTCACCGGCAGCTCCGAGCGGGCCGCCTGGGTGATGCCGGTGCCGTCGGCGGCCCGGGTGACCCTCGGTGACCACGCGGTGTTCGACGACCTCGCCACGCTGACCGCGCCACGCATCGAATACCGCGACAGCTGGTGGCCGACCTTCAGCTGGCTGATCCAGAGCTCCAGCGGCCCACAGGAGGGGGTGGGCGCCCTCCCGCCGGGCGGGGTCAGCGTGCTGGACACCCAGCGCATCGGTCCGTTCGAGGTGACCCGGCTGGCCGGTGACAACTCGGCCGCACTGGCCGCCTGGCTGGGCGACAACGGGTTTCCCAGGCCCACCACCCTCGACGACAACCTCGCGCCCTACGTGGAGCAGGGCTGGGAGATCGTCGCCATCCAGCTCGCGCCGGACGGCACCGGCTCGTTGACCGGTGCGCTGCAGCCGTTGCGGCTGTCCTTCGCCTCCGACACCGTGGTCTATCCGATGCGGTTGTCGCGGGCGGCCACCGTGCCGCAGTCGGTGGAGCTGTCGGTGCTCGCCGAGCATCGGATGGACCCGAGCACCGTGCCGGTCGACGGTGCCGAACCGACCTTGCGGTACGCCGGGCACCTCGATGAGCAGACGGCACCCGAGGCGCTGGCGCCCTATCTGGAGTCCGGTGCCTTCCTGACGAGTTGGAGCGACTTCATCGGAGAACCGGCGCAGATCGAGCGCGATTATGTCTTCACCCGCGCCGGTGCGGACACCACGTATCAACAGGTCGTCCACCGCACCCGCGATCGCGGTGATCTCACCGGCGCGGTGCTGATCCTGGCCGTCGTGGCGGGGCTGCTCACCGCGATGTTCCTGGTGCTGCGACGGGCTCGTCAGGCCAGATAGGCGACCTGGTCGCGCAGCGTGGCCGCGGCGGCCCGCAGCGCACCGATATCGGGTCCGGCGCGCAGGATCTCGCGGGACACCGCGGGCAGCACCCGGGCGCCGAGCCTGCCGAGATCCTCGGCGCGCCCGCCCTGGGCGCCCACGCCGGGCGCCAGCACCGGACCGTCGAGCGCCGCGAGGTCCGGTAACTCTTGCAGCGTTGCCCCGATCACCACTCCGACCGAACCCGATGCGGTGGAACGGTTTTCGGCACCGGCCGCGTCGACGATCGACTGCGCGACGGTACGCCCGTCCGCAGTGGCCCGCTGTACGCTCGCGCCCTCGGGATTCGATGTGGCCGCCAGCACGAACACGCCGCGCCCGTGCTCCGCGGCGACGTCCAGCAGTGGTCGCAGCGATTCGAAGCCCAGGTACGGCGAGGCGGTGACCGCGTCGGCGGCCAGCGGTGACTCCCCCGCCCAGGCCTGCGCGTAGGCAGCCATGGTGGAGCCGATATCGCCGCGTTTGGCGTCGGCGAGCACCAGCACGCCGGCCGCTTTCAGTCCCGCGATGGTCTGCTCCAGGACCGCGAATCCGGCCGAGCCGTAAGCCTCGAAGAAGGCCACCTGCGGCTTGACGATGGCGAACTCTGCGAAGGCCTCTACACAGATCTCGCTGAACGCGCGCAGCCCCGCGACGTCCGCGGGCAGACCCCATGACGACAGCAGTTCGGGGTGCGGGTCGATGCCGGGGCACAGCGGCCCCCTGGCGGCAACGGCGTCGGCCAGGCGCGCCCCGAAGCCCGTCACGGCCGGCCGTTCCCCAATTGGCTGTGCAACTCCTGCAGGGACCGCACGCCGATATCGCCGCGGATACCGGCCTCGATGCCCTGCACCGCGGCCGAGGCGCCCTGCACCGTCGTCACACACGGGATGTTCACCGACACCGCCGCTGAACGGATCTCGTAGCCGTCGATACGCGGCCCGGAGTTGCCGTACGGGGTGTTGATCACCATGTCGACCTCACCGGAGCGGATGGCGTCCACGGCAGACCTGGCGGGCCTGCCCTCCCCCGGCTCCTCGAAGTTCTTGCGCACGACCTCGCAGGGAATCCCGTTGCGGCGCAGCATCTCCGCGGTGCCCTCGGTGGCCAGCACCTTGAACCCGAGATCGGCGAGCCGCTTGACCGGGAACACCAGGGAGCGCTTGTCCCGGTTGGCCACCGAGACGAACACCGTGCCCGAGGCGGGCAGCGACCCGTAGGCCGCGGTCTGGCTCTTGGCGAAGGCGGTGCCGAAATCGCGGTCGATGCCCATCACCTCGCCGGTGGATTTCATCTCCGGCCCGAGCAGCGAATCCACCTGCGAGCCGTCGGCCTTGCGGAACCGGTGGAAAGGCAGCACGGCTTCCTTCACCGCGATCGGGGCATCCGGGGAGACCGTCGCGCCGTCCCCCTCGGCGGCCAGCACGCCCTCCTCACGGAGCTGGGCGATGGTGGCGCCGAGCATGACCCGCGCGCACGCCTTGGCCAGCGGGATCGCAGTGGCCTTGGAGACGAACGGCACGGTGCGACTGGCCCGCGGATTGGCCTCCAGGACGTAGAGCACATCGTCCTTGAGCGCGTACTGCACGTTGAGCAGACCCACGACGCCGATACCGTGTGCCAACGCCTCGGTGGCCTCACGGACCTTCTCGATATCGGTGCGGCCCAGCGTGACCGGCGGCAGCGCGCACGCGGAGTCACCGGAGTGGATACCGGCCTCCTCGATGTGTTCCATCACGCCGCCGATGTAGACCTCGGCGCCATCGCAGAGCGCGTCGACATCGATCTCAATGGCGTCCTCCAGGAACCGGTCCACCAGCACCGGGTGCTCCGGGGACAGCTCGGTGGCCCGGGTGATGTAGCCCTGCAGGGTCTCCTCGTCGTAGACGATCTCCATACCGCGCCCGCCGAGCACGTAGGACGGCCGCACCAGCACCGGGTAGCCGATGTCGGCGGCGATCCTGCGCGCCTGATCGAAACTGGTGGCCGTGCCGAATCGGGGCGCAGGCAGCCCGGCTCGGCGCAGCACCTCACCGAACTCGCCGCGGTCCTCGGCCAGATCGATGGCCTCGGGCTTGGTGCCCACGATCGGCACACCGGCCTTCTCCAGCCGCGCGGCCMGCCCCAGCGGGGTCTGCCCGCCCAGCTGGACGATGACGCCCACCACACCGGGACCGCCTGCGCCGGAAGCCTGTTCGGCGTGGTAGACCTCCAGCACATCCTCGAAGGTCAGCGGTTCGAAGTACAGCCGGTCGGCGGTGTCGTAGTCGGTGGACACCGTCTCGGGGTTGCAGTTGACCATGATGGTCTCGAATCCGGCCTGGCTCAACGTCGTCGCCGCATGCACGCAGCTGTAGTCGAATTCGATGCCCTGGCCGATCCGGTTGGGTCCCGATCCCAAGATGAGCACCTTGGGCCGCTCGGTCTGCGGGGCGACCTCGGTCTCCGCGGAGGGGTCCAGCTCGTAGCTGCTGTAGTGGTAGGGCGTGCGGGCCTCGAACTCCGCGGCGCAGGTGTCGACGGTCTTGTACACCGGGTGGATGCCGAGCCGCTCGCGCAACGCCCGCACCCCGGTCTCACCGGCCAGTTCCGGCCGCAGTGCCGCGATCTGACCGTCGGACAGCCCGCTGTGCTTGGCGTGCCGCAGCAGCGTCTCGTCCAGCACCGGCGCATCCACGAGCTCGGCGCGCAACGTCACCAGGCCGGCGATCTGGTCGACGAACCAGGGATCGACCCCGGAGGCCTCGGCGACCTGCTCGACCGTCCCACCCAGGCGCAGCGCCTGCTCGATGACGTAGATCCGGCCGTCGGTGGCGATGCGCAGATCGGCCAGCAGTTCCTCGAGGGTGGCCTCGCGGTCAGGTTGGGTCCAGAAGCCGGCGTGCTTGGTCTCCAGTGAGCGCATCACCTTGCCGAGGGCCTCGATGAAGTTGCGGCCCAGCGACATCGCCTCGCCCACCGACTTCATGGTGGTGGTCAGCGTGGGGTCGGCGCCGGGGAACTTCTCGAACGCGAACCGGGGCGCCTTGACCACGACATAGTCCAGGGTCGGCTCGAAACAGGCCGGCGTCTCCTTGGTGATGTCGTTGACGATCTCGTCCAGGGTGTAGCCGATGGCCAGCTTGGCGGCGATCTTCGCGATCGGGAAACCGGTTGCCTTGGACGCCAGCGCCGATGAGCGCGAGACCCGCGGGTTCATCTCGATGACGATGAGACGGCCGTCTGTCGGGTTGATGGCGAACTGGATGTTGCAGCCCCCGGTGTCCACGCCGACCTCGCGCAGGATGGCGATACCGAGGTCGCGCATGATCTGGTACTCGCGGTCGGTCAGCGTCATCGCCGGGGCGACGGTCACCGAGTCACCGGTGTGCACACCCATCGGGTCGAAGTTCTCGATCGAGCACACCACCACCACGTTGTCGTGGTGATCGCGCATCAGCTCGAGTTCGAATTCCTTCCAGCCGTAGATGGATTCCTCGATGAGCACGTTGGCGGTGGGTGAGGCGGACAGCCCGTCACCGGCCATCCGTTCGACATCCTCGGTCGAGTACGCCATGCCGGAACCCAGTCCGCCCATGGTGAACGACGGCCGCACCACGACCGGCAGGCCCAGGTCGGCGACGGTGTCGCGGACCTCGTCCATGGTGTAACAGACCCGCGACTTCGCCGACTCTCCGCCGACCTTGGCGACGATGTCCTTGAACTTCTGCCGGTCCTCGCCGCGCTGGATGGCGTCGAAGTCGGCGCCGATCATCTCGACGCCGTACTTCTCCAGGATGCCCTGATCGTGCAGGGCCACCGCGGTGTTGAGTGCGGTCTGCCCGCCCAGGGTGGCCAGCACCGCGTCGATCTTGTTGCCGCGCTCGGCCTGCTGGGCGAAGATCTTCTCCACGAATGCCGCGGTGATCGGCTCGACGTAGGTGTGATCGGCGTACTCCGGGTCGGTCATGATGGTCGCCGGGTTCGAGTTGATCAGGCTGACCTGCAGACCCTCGGCACGCAGCACGCGGCAGGCCTGGGTGCCCGAGTAGTCGAATTCACAGGCCTGGCCGATGACGATCGGGCCGGACCCGATCACCAGTATGTGGTTGAGATCGCTGCGACGTGGCATTACTTGCTCTCCCCGGACAGAAGGTCGATGAACTGGTCGAACAGGTACTCGGCATCATGCGGGCCGGCGGCGGCCTCGGGGTGGTACTGCACCGAGAAGGCGCGCCCGTCAACGAGTTTGATGCCCTCCACGACGCCGTCGTTGGCGCAGGTGTGGCTGACGATCCCGCGCCCGAACGGGGTGTCGAACTCCTCGCCGGCCTCGCCTTCGAGTGCGAACCCGTGGTTCTGCGCGGTGACGGCGACCCGGCCGGTGACGTGGTCCATCACCGGGATGTTGATACCGCGGTGCCCGAAGGTCATCTTGTAGGTGGACCGGCCGAGCGCCCGGCCCAGGATCTGGTTGCCGAAGCAGATGCCGAACAACGGAATACCGGCGCCCAGCACAGCCCGGGTGACCTCCACGATGTGGTCGGCGGTGGCCGGGTCGCCGGGCCCGTTGGAGAGAAACACCCCGTCGGGCTTGAGCTCGGTGATCTCGTCGAAGGTGGTCGCCGAGGGCAGCACGTGGCTGCGCACCCCGCGGCGGGCGAAGTTGCGTGGCGTGTTGGTCTTGATGCCGAGGTCGATGGCGGCGACCGTGAAGCGCGGCTCGCCCTCGGGATCCACCACATAGCGCGCCTGCGTACTGACCTGGCCGGCCAGATCGGCGCCGAGCATCGAGGGCTGGCTGCGCACCCGGTCCACCAGCGTGGCGGTGTCGGCGAGGGCGTCACCGGAGAACACGCCGGCCTTCATCGAACCGGCCGTGCGCAGATGCCGCACCACCGCGCGGGTGTCGATGCCCGCGATACCGACGATGCCCTGGCGTACCAACTCGTCGTCGAGGGTTCCGGTGGCACGCCAGTTCGAGGCGCGCGGCGAGGGGTCGCGCACCGCGTATCCGGCCACCCAGATCTTGTCGCCCCGGCTCTCGCCGTCCTCACCGTTCCACCCGGTGTTGCCGATCTGCGGCGCCGTCGCCACCACGATCTGGCCGTGATAGCTCGGATCGGTCAGTGTCTCCTGGTAGCCGGACATCCCGGTGGAGAACACCGCCTCACCGAGTGTCTGACCGGTCGCGCCGAACGGCGTACCGGTGAAGGTCCGGCCGTCCTCCAGAACCAGGACTGCCTTCTCGCTGGCCATCACACGTCCTCCTCATTGACCCATTTACTGATTTCACCGCGGTCATCGGCGCGGAAGCCGGTGTCGATCTCGGTGCTCGACGGCAGTTTCCAGCGGATCGCGATGATGCCGTCGAAGGTCAGTGCCTTGCCGGCGATGGCGCGTTCGCTGCGTATCGCCACGATCGACTCGTCGGGGATCCAGATCGGTCCAATACCGGTGCGCTGCAACATGATCCCCTCGGGGTACCGGGTCAGCACCGCCTTCGCGCGGAATCCCAGTGCCGCCGCGGCGACCTTGTCGTTCCAGTGCGGGGCGATGGTGCTGCCGACATAGAGGCCCTTGGTGGGGCCGGTCAGCACCGGCCCGACGGAGTCGGGCAGCGCCGGCAGGTTGCCGATCAGTTCGGCCTGCCGGGCCATCCGGTGGCGCCAGCCGGTGAGCAGCCGGCGGATGAAGAACCCGATCAGCAGCGCGATCACCGCGGCCACCACCAGCGATCCGATCAACGTCTGGTCGTTCACTGTGCAGACACTCCATTGCGCGCGGTGACCTTGCCCCGCAGCAGGGTCAGCGTCACCGTCGCCGGCAGTTCCATCGACTCGAACGGGGTGTTGTCCGATCGGCTGGCCAGCTTCGATCCGGTCACCGTCCAGGTGGTTTCGGGATCGACGACGGTGAGGTTGGCCGGCTCCCCCACCTCCAGCGGGCGACCCTGATCCGGTAGACCGACGATCGCCGCCGGCGCCTCGCTCATCACCCTGGCGACATCGCGCCAGGTCAGCAGGCCGGTCTTCACCATGGTGGCGACGACCACCGACAGGGCGGTCTCCAGCCCCAGCATGCCGGGACGTGCGTTGGCGAATTCGCAGCACTTCTCCTGCTCGGCGTGCGGCGCGTGATCGGTGGCGACACAGTCGATGACGCCGTCGGCGAGGGCGCGCCGCAGCGCCTCCACATCGCTGGCTTCGCGCAGCGGCGGGTTGACCCGGTTGCGGCCGTCGTAGCTGCTCAGCCGGCCGTCGTCGAGCAGCAGGTGGTGCGGGGTGACCTCGGCGGTGATCGAAATACCCTGCGTCTTGGCCCATTTCAGCAGCTCGACGGTGCCGGCCGTGGAGGCGTGGCAGATGTGGACCCGGGCACCGGCATCGCGGGCCAGGATCGCGTCGCGCGCGACGATGGACTCCTCGGCCGACCGCGGCCAACCGGCCAACCCGAGCTTGGCCGCGTTGGGGCCCTCGTGTGCGACGGCGCCGACGGTGAGCCGCGGCTCTTCGGCGTGCTGGGCGATGAGCACACCGAGTCCGCTCGCGTACTCCAGCGCGCGGCGCATGATGAGCGGATCGTGCACGCAGATGCCGTCATCGGAGAACATCCGGACCTGACCCACACCGGCGGCCATCAGGCCCATCTCGGTCAGCTGCTTGCCTTCCAGACCCACGGTGACCGCACCGACCGGGTGCACATCGACCAGGCCGACCTGTTGGCCACGGTGCCAGACGTGATCGGTGACCACCGGGCTGTCCGCGACCGGGTCGGTGTTGGCCATGGCGAAGACGGCGGTGTAGCCACCGAGAGCTGCTGCCGCCGAGCCGGTTTCGATGTCCTCCGCGTACTCGCGGCCCGGCTCGCGCAGGTGGGTGTGCAGGTCGACGAAACCGGGCAGCAGAATTTGACCGGCCGCGTCGATGACCTCGGCGCCCTCGGCCTCGATACCGGAGCCGATCTCGGCGATCTGACCGTCGGCGACACGCACATCGACGGGATCGCCTTCACCGTAGAGCCGCACGCCCCTGATCAGCACACTCACACCGTCACCTCTGTCCCGGCGCCGACCAGCAGGTGGAACAGCACCGCCATCCGTACATGAACTCCGTTGGAAACCTGCTGCAGCACCGCCGATTGCGATGAATCCGCCACCGAGTAGGCGATCTCCATACCGCGCAGCATCGGGCCGGGGTGCAGCACCACGGCGTGCTCGGCGAGCTTGGCCTGCCGCTTCTCGGAGAGGCCGTAGAGCACCGAATACTCCCGCGCCGAGGGAAAGAAACCGCCGTTCATCCGTTCGGCCTGCACCCGCAGCATCAGCACCGCGTCGGCGGCGGGCAGTTCTGCGTCCAGATCGTGGGATACCGTCACCGGCCACCCGGACACCCCGACCGGCAGCAGGGTGGGCGGTGCCACCAGCACCACCTCGGCTCCCAGGGTGGCGAGCAACTCGACATTGGAGCGCGCCACCCGGCTGTGCAGCACGTCGCCGACGATCACCACCCGCCTGCCCTCGATGGAGCCGAGGCGCTGGCGCAGCGTCAGGGCGTCGAGCAACGCCTGGGTGGGGTGTTCGTGGGTGCCGTCGCCGGCATTGATCACCGCGGGACCGGAGCCGTCCGGCTCCACGGTCCACTCGGAGAGTTGTTGGGCCGCACCGGAAGCCGGGTGCCGGATGATCAGCGCGTCGGCGCCCGCGGCCCGCAGGGTCAGCGCGGTGTCGCGCAGCGATTCGCCCTTGACCACCGAGGATCCCGAGGCGCTGACGTTGATGACGTCGGCACTCATCCACTTGCCCGCGACCTCGAATGACACCCGGGTCCGGGTGGAGTTCTCGTAGAACATGGTGATGATGGTGCGCCCGCGCAGGGTGGGCAATTTCTTGACCTCGCGGCCGAGCAGCGCCTCCCGGAACCGGTCGGCGTCGTCGAGCAGCGCGACCGCCTCATCGCGCGACAGGTCCGCGGCGGTGAGTAGATGCTTCATCTGGGAGGTCCTCCGTACGGTGCGATCCTCACGCTGTCCTCCCCATCGGGCTCCTGCAGCCGTACCTTGACGTTCTCCGACCGCGACGTGGGCACGTTCTTGCCGACGTAGTCCGCGCGGACCGGCAGCTCGCGGTGGCCGCGGTCGACGAGCACCGCCAGCTGCACGATGCGGGGCCGCCCGATATCACGGAG
The DNA here is from genome assembly GCF_056400845.1 of Mycobacterium sp. P4_H6. NCBI lineage: Bacteria > Bacillati > Actinomycetota > Actinomycetes > Mycobacteriales > Mycobacteriaceae > Mycobacterium > Mycobacterium sp. P4_H6. Next base: position 76,337 of record NZ_JBFUKN010000002.1, read on the forward strand.
CGCATCCAGCGCCGAGCGCACCGAACGACCGGAATACAGCACGTCGTCGACCAGGATCACCAGCGCGCCGTCGATACCGCCGGCCGGGATGGAGGTCGACTCCAGCGGCCGCGGGGGTTTGGAGTTCAGGTCGTCGCGGTAGAGCGTGATGTCCAGCGCGCCATACGGCAGCGTGACATCGGCGAACTCCTTGACCTTCTCCGCGAGCCTGGCCGCCAGCGTCACCCCGCGGGTGGGGATGCCCAGCAGCACGACGCGCGGGGCATCCGGCGCGTCGAGCGCGGTCTTCTCGATGATCTGGTGCGCGATGCGCGAGATCGTCCGGCTCACATCGGCGGCGGACATCAATTCCCGGTCGGGACTGGCAGGGTTTGCGGCAGCCACGAGTAAACCCGGACCTCCTTCTCCGCCTCTCGGGACGGATCGTTAAAGGACGTCGAACTGCCGGTCAGCCTATCAGGCCGGTGACGCGACCCCGTCGCGCAGCGATGTGCCCTTCGTCTCGGGCAGCGCCCAGGTGGACAGCACGCTGACCGCGACGAACACCGCCATCATCAGGCCCACGGCCCAGCCGCCGACGTCGTCGACCAGCAGCCCGGCGACCAGCGGCGGCAGCGCCCCGCCGACGATCCCGGCCAGGTTGAACGCCAGCCCCGCCCCGGTGTAGCGGTAGCGGGTGGCGAACGTCTCCGGCAGGAACGAGGCGATCGGTCCGTAGGAGATCCCGAAGACGCAGAACGTGCCACCGATCGCGACCGCGAACAGCACCATGGATCCGGTGTCGATCATCGGCATCACCAGGAACGACCATGGCAGTGCGATGCCGAACCCGGTGAGAATGATCCGGCGCCGTCCGCACCGGTCGGACAAGACGGCCGAGATCGCGGTGGTGGTCATCAGCGCCACGCCGGCCAGCACCCCGACAGCCAGGATGAGGCCGCGCGGATGCCCGATCTGGGTGCTGGCGTAACTCAACAGGTAGGTACCGCCCAGGAAGCTCATGGTGAAGATGCCCACCATGCAGCCCGCGGCCAGCAGTACCTGCCGCAGCTGGGTGCGCAGCAGTTCGGCCAGCGGCGCCCGGGGTGTGGTGTCGCGGTCGCGCTCCTCCCGGAACACCGGGGTTTCCTCGATGGTCAGCCGGATGTAGAGCGCCACGATCACCAGCAGCCCGCTGAACAGGAACGGCACCCGCCAGCCCCAGCTCAGGAACACCGCGCTCTTCTCCCCGATCGTGACGTTGGCGATGAGGAAGACCAGGTTGCTGACCGCCAGCCCAGCGCCCGCGCCGAGTTGGGTGAACATGCCGTAGCGGCCGCGCTGCGCGGCGGGCGCATACTCGGCCGAGAGCAGCGCCGAACCGGCCCACTCCCCGCCGACGGCGAACCCCTGGCACAGCCGCAGGCACAACAGCAGGATCGGCGCCGCGACCCCGATGGAGGCGGCGCTGGGCACCAGGCCCACCCCGACCGTCGAGATGCCCATGATCAGCAGGGTGGCGACCAGGGTCCTCTTGCGGCCCAGTCGATCTCCGAAATGCCCGAACACCGCCGCGCCGACGGGGCGGGAGAAGAACGCCGCGGCGAAGGTGGCCAGCGACGACACGGTAGCCAGGGCCGGGCTCATGTTCGGGAAGAACACGTGCGGGAAGATCAGCGCCGCGGCGGTCCCGTAGATGTAGAAGTCGTAGAACTCGATGGCGGTGCCCACGAAGCTCGCGAAAGCCACCTTCCGCATCTGCATGTCGCACACGTTAACGTCAGCCGGGTGAATCTCGACAACAACCGCGCCTCCATCTCCGAGGCCATCGACGGAGGCCTGCTCGCCGGTGCCGTCACCCTGGTCTGGCATGCCGGGCAGGTGGTGCAGGTCAATGAGTTGGGTCACCGCGATATCGCGGCCGGCCTGCCGATGCAGCGCGACACCATCTTCCGAATCGCCTCGATGACCAAGCCGGTGACGGTGGCGGCCGCGATGACCCTGGCCGAAGAAGGGCTGTTCGCGCTCGACGATCCGGTGGCCCGGTGGCTGCCCGAGATTGCCGGGCTGCGGGTGCTGATCGAACCGCGCAGCGCGCTGGACGACACCACTGCCCTGCGCCGGCCCATCACCTTCGACGATCTGATGACCCACCGCGCCGGCTTCGCCTACCCGTTCTCCATCACCGGGCCGCTGGCCAAGGCCTATGGCCGGCTCTCGTTCCGGCAGAACGAGGAGCGCTGGCTCACCGAACTGGCCCAGTTGCCGCTGGCGCATCAGCCCGGGGTCCGGATCACCTACAGCCACGGCACCGATGTGCTGGGCATCGCGATCTCGCGGATGGCGGGCAAGCCGCTACACGAACTGCTGGCCGAGCGCATCTTCGGACCACTGGGCATGTCCGACACCGGTTTTGCGGTCAGCCTGCAACAGCGCCGCCGGATGGCCACCATGTATGGACTCGGGGAGAACGAAGAATTACGCGACGATGTGATGGGTCCCCCGGCGCTGACGCCGCCCGAATTCTGCGCCGGCGGTGCGGGTTTGATGTCGACCGCCGACGACTACCTGGCGTTCGCCCGGATGCTGCTGGGTGAGGGCACCGTCGACGGGGTGCGCGTGCTCTCCCCGCAATCGGTGCGGTTGATGCGTACCGACCGGCTGACCGCGGAACAGAAGGAACAGAACTTCCTGGGGGTGCCGTTCTGGATCGGCCGCGGGTTCGGCCTGAGCATGTCGGTGGTCACCGATCCTGCCCAGTCCGAGCGGTTCTTCGGCCCCGGCGGGCTCGGCACGTTCGGCTGGCCGGGCGCCTTCGGCACCTGGTGGCAAGCCGACCCGGCCAATGACGTCATCGTGCTCTACCTGATCCAGAATTATCCGGATCTGACCGCCGACGTCGCGCAGGTCGCCGGTAACACCTCGATGGCCAAATTGCGGATGGCGCAACCGAAATTCGTCCGGCGCACCTATCAGGGACTGGGACTCTAGGCCGGTTCCAGGGCGCGGCGCGCGTAGGCCCGGACGTCGGCGTCGGCGTCCTTGAGCGCCAGGCCCAGCGCATCCCGGGCCGCCGCCTCCGACTCCGCCCAACGGGTCAGGCTCAGCACCGCCGCCTTGCGCACGTCGAGGTGGGCGTCCGCCAGCGCCCGCGACAGCGGCGGCACCGCCACCGCAGCCGACGCCCCGGACAATGCCCTGGCCGCGCCGACCCGCACCTGCCAGGCCGGTTCGACGAGCGCGCGTTCGATCGCGGTCACGTCGCCGTCGGCATCGCCCAGTGATCCCAGCGCCGCCAGCGCGGCGGCCCGCACCAGTGGGTCCCGGTCGGCGAGCAGGGTGCGCACCGTCGTGGCACCGGCGCGCAGGGTCCCCAGCGCATTGGCCACCGCGATGCGCACCTCACGGCTGTCGTCGCCGGCCGCCGCCGCGACACCGTCGGCATCGTCGACCGACACCAGTGCCCGCACCGCCTCGATGCGCACCCGCTGGTCGGCGTCGGTCAGCGCCTGCCGGTAGTCGGCGCCCGCCCCGGCCCGCCGCGAACTGAGCACGTACACCGTCGCGGCACGGACCACCGGGTCAACCGAATCCAGATGTTCTGCAATGGCTTCCGGACCGGGAAGAACCTCGACGAGTTCACGCACCGATTCGGCGGCCTGCAGGCGCACCTCCCGGTCGGCGTCGCCCAGTGCGTGCAGCAGCGCGGCCGGGTAACCGTCGGGCAGGTTCTCCACCAGGGTGGCCACCGCGGTGCGGCGGACGCCGGGATCCTCATCGGCGAGGTAGTCGGTAAGCACGTCCAGCGCGGGTTCTTCCAGGGCCAGCACTGCAGCGATACGCGGTGACGGGGGTTGAGCGGGCGGGGCGGCCACCCGCGAGACGACGCTCGCCGGCGCCCGGCCACCGAACAGCGGCGGTTGCTCGACATCGACCACCGCGGCATCCGAGGGCACATGGTCCAGACCGGGTACCGGCACCAGATAGGGCGCGACGGRCCGCTTCAGGAAGCGCATGCTGCCGTCGGCCGCCTTGCGCAGGTTCAGGTGGAAACCCCACTCCGTGTCGTCGCGCAGCGGCACATCGGCCCGTTCGTGGTAGAGCCCCCAGCGGGATTCGGTCCGCGTCAACGAGGACCGCGCCGCCATCTCCGCGCAGTCCCGGATGAATGACACCTCCACGGCCCGCATCAACTCGTGCGGAGTGCGCGCCCCGATACCCTCCACTTCGTCGCGCATCCGGTCGAAGGTCTGCACCGCGATGGACAGCTTGGCGGCCGTCTTGGGTGGCGCCACATAGTCGTTGACGAAGCGTCGCAACTTGTATTCCACCTGTGGCTGCGGTGGCCCGTCGGGCTGGCGCAGCGGCCGGTAGACGAGTTCGTGCGCCTCGGCCAGCTGATCGGCCGGAAGATTCACCGGCGCAGCGGTTTCGGACAGCGTACCGGCCGCGTGTTCGCCCGCGAGGTCACCGTAGACGAAGGCGCCGATCATGTAGTTGTGCGGGACACACGCCAAGTCACCGGCGGCGTACAGCCCGGGCACAGTGGTCCGGGCATGCTCGTCGACCCAGACCCCCGATGCCGAATGGCCACTACACAGGCCGATCTCGGAGATGTGCATCTCGATATCGTGGGTCCGGTAATCGTGGCCGCGGTTGGCGTGGAACGTGCCCCGGGTGGGCCGCTCGGTGGTGTGCAGGATGTTCTCCAGCGCAGTGAGCGTCTCATCGGGTAGGTGGGACACCTTCAGGTAGATCGGGCCGCGCGCGGATTCGATCTCGCTGTGCACCTCCGACATCATCTGACCGGACCAGTAATCGGAGTCCACGAAGCGCTCGCCGTGCGCGTTGACCTGATACCCGCCGAACGGATTGGCCACGTACGCGCAGGCGGGCCCGTTGTAGTCCTTGATCAGCGGATTGACCTGGAAGCACTCGATTCCGGAGAGTTCGGCGCCGGCGTGATACGCCATCGAATAGCCGTCGCCGGCGTTCGTCGGGTTCTCGTAGGTGCCGTACAGATAACCCGACGCCGGCAGGCCGAGGCGCCCGCACGGGCCGGTGGCCAGGATGACGGCCTTGGCCGCGACGGCCACGAACTCACCGGTGCGGGTGTTCAGTGCGGCCGCGCCGACCGCTCGACCATCCTCGTCGACGAGCACCCGGACCGGCATCAGCCGGTTCTCGATCTGGATCTTCTCGCGCATCGAGCGCTGCCGCATGACCCGGTACAGCGCCTTCTTGACGTCCTTGCCCTCGGGCATCGGCAGCACGTAGGACCCGGACCGGTGCACCCGGCGCACCGCGTACTCGCCGTGCTCGTCCTTCTCGAACTTGACGCCGTAGCGTTCCAGTCGCTGCACCATGGCGAAGCCGCGGGTGGCGGTCTGATAGATGGTGCGCTGATTGACGATTCCGTCGTTGGCGCGGGTGATCTCGGCGACGTAGTCCTCCGGTTCGGCCTTGCCGGGGATGACCGCGTTGTTCACGCCGTCCATGCCCATGGCCAGTGCGCCGGAGTGACGGACATGCGCCTTCTCCAGCAGCAGCACCTGCGCGCCGTTCTCGGCGGCGGTCAGCGCGGCCATGGTGCCCGCGGTGCCGCCGCCGATCACCAGGACATCGCATTCCATCCGGATGGTGTCGGAAAGGTCGGGGATTTCAGTCATGTGTTATCCAGTGCTGCAAGGATTTCGGCGCGCAACGCGGCGCGCCCGGGCTGGGTGGATTCGCTGCGGGGCTGCGGCACCTCGACGAGAACGCGCAGCGAGGGCTCAGGGGCGAGCGTAGCGACGGGAGATGGCTGGGAGCGGCCGAGAACGGCCACCCGGTCGCCGAGGGTCAGTGCCTCGTCGACGTCGTGGGTGACGAAGACGATGGTGGTGGGATGGGCGCGCCAGGTGTCGATGAGCAGGCGCTGCATCGCCGCGCGGGTCTGGGCATCCAGCGCGCCGAACGGTTCGTCCATCATCACCGCGCGCGGCGCCCCGGCCAGACCGCGGGCCAGCTGCACGCGCTGGCGCATGCCGCCGGACAGGCTCTTGGGCAGGTAGTCGGCGTAACCGGTGAGGTTGACCTCCTCGATCCAGCGTTCCGCCCGGGCACGGCGCCCGGCCCGCGGTTCACCCCGGAGCTTCAGCGCCAGTTCGATGTTCGAGCGCACGCTGCGCCAGGGCAGCAGCGCGCTGTCCTGGAACACCATGCCGCGGTCCCGGGAGGTGGTGGTCACCGGATCGCCGTCGGCCAGCACCCGGCCGGCATCGGGGGCCAGCAGCCCGGCCAGCGCCCGCAGCACGGTGGACTTGCCGCAGCCGGACGGTCCGGTCAGCACCAGGATCTCGCCGGGCTGCACCGTCAGGCTCAGCCCGTCCACCACCGGGGTGCCGGTGTAGGACAGCGTGACCTCGTCGAGTTCGAGTTTCATGCCGGTCGCGATGGCGGTGCTCATCGGATGTTCTCCTCACCGCGGGGCAGCCAGCGGGTGGCCCGCCGGCCGATCAGTTCGATGGCTGCCGCGGTGGCGAAGCCGAGTACGCCGATGGTGATGATGCCGACGAATACACCGGGATAGTCGAGCACCGTGTAGGCCTGCCACGTGCGGTAGCCGACGCCCAACCGGCCCGAGATCATCTCCGCGGAGATGACACAGATCCAGGCCACCCCCATGCCCACCGACAGTCCGCCGAACAATCCGGGCAGGATGCCGGGCAGCACCACCTGGCGCAGCACGTCGAGGCGACCGCCGCCGAGCGTGCGCACCGAGTCCTCCCAGATGGTCGGCAGCGCGCGCACCGCGTGCCGGGTGCTGACCATGATCGGGAAGTACGCGGCCAGGAAGGTGATGGAGACGATGCCCGCCTCATCGGACGGGAACAGCAGGATAGCGACCGGGACGACGGCGATCGCCGGGATGGGTCGCACCAGCTCGGTCAGCGGGCCGACGACGTCGGCGAACAGCCGCGACCGGCCCAGCAGGATGCCGGTGATGACGCCGATGAGCGCCGCCAGGCCGAACCCGGTCAGGATGCGGATCAGCGACTGCCCAAGATCGAGCCAGTACTCGGCGGTCCCGACGCGGGCGGCCAGCGCCGCGGCGATCTCGGTGACGGTCGGCAGCGTGTCGAAGCGCAACCACAACCGAACACCGTTGGCAGTCAACACTTCCCACAGGCCGATGGCTGCCAGCACCGAGGCCACCCGCAGCAGCCGGTTCCGCCACGCGCCCGGCTTGCGGGCCGGACGCGCTGTCGGCGTCGTGGTCTGCGGCGGATCGAGCAGGGCGGTCATACCGCACCGACCAGTGCCTGGCGGTAGTCCACGATCTCGGTGCCCGGGTGCGCGGCGACGTGCCGCTGCGCACCGGCCGAGGTGCCGAACGGCAGGTACTGCGCACCGTCACGGACCCACACAGCTTTATCGGCGAACCAGCGGGTGCCGAGTTCGGTGTCGGGCACGTAGGCCGCGCGCACGGTGGCTCCCCCGGCTTCGGCTTCGCGGACCGCTCGCAGCAACTCGTTCGGGGTGGCCGCCGGTGTGGTGCTGTCGGAGCCCTGCAACCAGAGTTCTCCAGCGGCCGGTGCGCTGGTGGCCGCCAACGCGGTGTCATAGTCCTGGCCTCGTTCCTGGAAGGCCTTCCGAAGCGGACCGTCGTCGACGAAGCCGGCGACGTCGAGGTCGGCGAAATCGCCGATCGACTTCAGGTAGGGCACATCACCTTTGAGCGCCTCGACCAGCGAGGGCTTCAGCGTCGTGTCGAACGAGGTGCCACCGGGACCGTTGTAGAGGTAGACGACTTCCTGCGGCAGGCCGCTGCCCTCGGCGACGATGCGGGCGGCCTCCAGCGGTTCGGTGTTCAGGAACTCGGTGGCATCGAGTTGTGCCTGCAGGAAGGCGTCGAGCACCTCGGGGTGCTGCGCGGAGTAGGCCTGGCGCACCACCACCCCGTGCAGCGTCGGGTAGTCCAGTTCGGCCCCGTCGTAGAGCAGCCGGGCCTTGTCCTGGAAGACCAGCAGCCCCGGCCATGCCACGAACTGCGAAAGGCCCTGCACCTGTCCGGATTCCAGTGCCGACGCACCGACCTGCGGTTGCTGGTTGAGGACCTCGACACCGGTCTTGGGGTCGAGGCCGGCCCGTTCCAGCGCGCGCACCAGGGTGCCGTGTCCGGCCGACCCGACGCTCGCCGACACCTTCTGACCGGCCAGGTCGGGCAGCGTCTGGGCCGGCGAGTCCGGGTCCACCACGACCATGTTGAGCGCACCCTTGGGGTGGTAGCCGGTGACGGAGACGATATCGGTGCGGGCGCGGTCGTTGGACTGGGTCTTGGAGCCGTTGATCAGCATCGGGTAGTCACCCATGGAGCCGATGTCGATTTTCTCGGCGACCATCTGCGCGGTGATCGGTGCGCCCGTGTCGTAGTCCTGCCAGGTCACGTTGTATTCGGTGCCGGTGTCGGTGGTGATGTCGGCGAGTCGCTGCTCCAGGAATCCCTTGGCGCGCAGCAGTGTTCCCGCGGTGACGGTGTTGATGGTCTTGGACTGGTAGCCGATGACGACGTTGACGACGTCATCGGACCCGGCTGCCGAATCCAGTGAGCAGGCGGTGACCGACGCGGTGAGGGCAGCAAGCAGCGCAACGAGCGTTTTCTTCACGGGAGTGCCTTAGAGGTCAGCGGATCAGGAAGGGCATGTTGACGGTGACGGCGCCGGTGGGACAGCGCGCGGCGCACGGTCCGCAGTACCAACATTCGTCGACGTGCATGAACGCCTTGCCGTTCTCGGGGTTGATCGCCAGCGAGTCCAGTGGGCAGATCTCCACGCACAGCGTGCAGCCCTCGATACACAGCGACTCATCGATGGTCACCGGTACGTCGACGCGGTTGTTCACCAGTGTCATGTCAGCTCCTGACGGGTCAGTTTCGGAAAAGGTTGCCGCGCATGGTGATCCGGTCACCACGCATGCGGATGTATTCGAGGTCGACGGGGCGCCCGTCGCCGAGGCTGGTCAGTCGTTCCAGCATCAGCAGGGCGGCGCCGTCGGGCACCTGCAGGGTGGCCGCGGAGTGCGGGTCCGCCGCGATGGCCTCCAGCGCGAGGGTGGCCGATCCCAGCCGCTGGCCGCTGACCTGCTCGATGAGCGCGAACACGTCGTTGGTCTCCAGTGGGTGCGCGATCACCTGTTCGCCGATGTCGGGGGCCAGGTAGGTGAGATCCAGGGACAGCGGCAGATCGCCGAGGTAGCGCAGCCGTTCGATGTAGACCACCTGGGTGCCAGGATCGAGTTCGAGCTTGCGGGCGACCGCGGGCGGGGCGGCCATCTGCAGCACGGCCCGGACCTCGTTGCGGACCTCGCCGTAGTCCTTGAAGGTCTCCTTGAGACCGGTGAGCGCGTCGAGGCCGTGGTCGTATTTGCGGACCGCGACGTGGGTGCCGACCCGGGTGCCACGATCGATCAGCCCCTCGGCCTTGAGGACGGCCAGTGCTTCCCTGATGGTGTTGCGCGATACCGTGAATTCCTCGATCAGGTCGGCTTCGCTGGGCAGCCCGTCCGGGTATCCGCCGGCGTGGATCTGGTGCCGCAGTAGGTCCGCGACCTGGCGCGCCTGGTCCGCGCGGGGGCGTCGGATGGGGGTCGGATCGGGGGCTGGCACCTGATCACCGTAAAACCGTTGCCGGGTGCCCTCCGGCTTCTKCGCAGGTCCGGTGCGCCGCGACGGTCGATTGCGCCGCTGCCCCAACCGAGGGACCAGCCAAAAAGCCGGGGCATTGTGGTATTACGCCACTACCTCAGAGCAGGCAGATATTCCAATCGCGGTGAGTCAAAAGCTCAGTCATCCTCGTCGGGATCGGGTGGGAGGAGCTCTTCGCCGGTGGAAGTGGTGGTTGAGGGTGTCCCCACCGGTGTCCATGAGTGGTGGCGGGTGCCAGTGCACGCGGCCGGTGGCGGGGTCGATGGTGTTGGTCCAGCCCAGTTCGGCGAGCCGGTTGTCCGGTCCGCAGCCGAGTGCGAGGTCCGGGGCGTCGGTGTACCCGCCGTGATGCCAGCTGGGATGGGCGTGATGTGCCTGGCAGTGACACGCACCTTTGGTGCAGCCGGGGCGGGTGCAGCCACGATCGCGGTTGTAGAGCAGCAGCCGTTGAGCCTTGGTGGCCAGGCGTTTGGTGCGCCCCAGGTAGAGCGGCTCGGCGGTGTGGTGGCGGTAGACGATCAGGTAGTGGTGGGCGTGCTCGGCGAGGCGGATCAGATCCCGCATGGGCATGCGGGTTCCGGAGCCGGTGACCGCGATCCCGGCACCGGCCTCCAACTCGGCCAGCGTGGTGGAGACSACGACGGTGACSGGTAGCCCGTTGTGTTGGCCGAGGCGCCGGGACATCAGGGTGTCGCGCAGGACCGCTTTGATGGCGTCGTGGTTGCGTTGGGCTTGGGTGCGGTGATCRCCGGCSGGCGGTTCSAGGTCRCGCYTGATCGGTGGKGGSARGGTGTCRGCGAGRTCRGCSAGYTCGCCGAAGTCGCGCGGGAACGGCCGCTCCTCGACAGGCTCAGGTTYCGGCGTTGGTTCGGTGTCGCCGCAGCGTTCGCCGGGCGGCTGCTCTTCGAGCGGGTTGGGCACCGGRTTGTGYTGSGGTTCCGCGTCGTCGGGGTTGTTGATCCCGGGCCGCGCCCASACGTCCAGGATCGTGCGCAGGTAGGCCGCGAACTCCGAATCCACCCGCCCCGACACCTTCGACAATCCATCGACATCGGGCTTTCCGATCGTGAGCCCCACCTTGTGGCGCGTCAGGTCCGGGCCCTCGCCGTTCTGGTTGAGCACGTAGACCATCTGTTCGGCGAGCTCGGCCAGCGTCTCGGGGGTATTGGTCTCGGCGACCGCGACCAGGGTGGCCTCCATCTGGGCCCGCTCGCCGGCATCGAGATATCGCGAGGCCTGCTTGAGCGCGGACCGGATGACCTTGATGTGGGCGGTGTTGATGGACCCGGCTGCCAACGCGTGAGCGCATGCGGGTAGCAGCGGCTCCAACACCTCACCGTTCAGCGCATGCCGCGGTCCGAGGTCGCGGGCCTGCGCGATGCGGCGCCCGGCCTCGGCGCTGCTGAGGCGGTCCCGGGTGGCCAGTACGTCGTTCCAGGATTTCCCGCCGATCTCATGCGGGGTGGCCCGATCCATCAGGGCGGCCAGGATCCGGTGATCGACCGCGGTATCGGCGCGGGCGTAGTGCTCCCGCTCGGACAACAGCCCCAACAACTCCGCGGTGTCGAACACGGTGAAGTCGGCATCCAGCAGTGCCTTGACCGACCCGGCGCGATCGGAGAGTGCGTGCTGCACCGCTTCCCGACCGCCCACCACGTCACCGTTCATATCTCGAACATACGTGCGATCACCGACAAAACCGCCCAGAAAGTGACGGCCGTGATCAATGAATCCAAAGAAATTTCTGGGACTCGGCTGTCGCTCGAAAGTCGCTGAGAGATGGGCACTTTCGCACCCCACAGTCCGCTACATCGAGCGCGACAGCACCCGCCCGAACTGCAGCAGCCGCTCCATCTGGGCCAGGCCGCCGTTGTCCACCGACTTGGTGTAGCGGAACGACTCGCAGTACAGGTCGCTGTCGGTCGCCGAGGTGCGCCGGGCTCGGGTCACCAGCTGGGTGTACATCCGCAGCCGGACCTCGGACAGCCTGCGGGTGCCGTCGCCGAGGACCTCGAACTGGGTGCTGAGGATGTGATCGCTGATGGTGGACAACAGGATGGTGCGCACCGAGGAGTTCAATTGCCGACGGTCGTCGGCGAATTCGTCATCGGCGCGCCACATGATGAGGCGCAGGCCATCGGTGGCCACCACTTCCTGCCATACCGCGGTGCCCTCGATCTCCTCGGTCTCACCGCGGGACATGATGAACGCGGCGATGCCGGGGAACTCGATGACCGACCGCAGCTGTTCGAGCGCGAGCTCGGGATCACGCAGATAAACCGTCGCCGCATCCTGCACGCTCGTGTAGGGCGCCCAGTCCTGCGGCACGCTCACTCCCCGGCGTCGGAGGGGCGCAACGCCGCGGCGGCCGCTCGGATCTGCGGGGTCACCAGCATCACCTGACCGAGCACGCCGTTGACGAAGCCCGGCGACTCGTCGGTGGACAGTTCCTTGGCCAGCTCGACGGCCTCGTCGACGGCCACGGGCTCCGGCACGTCCTCGGCGTGCAGCAGTTCCCACACCGCCACCCGCAGGATGGCGCGGTCCACGGCGGGCAGCCGCTCCAGCGTCCAGCCCTGCAGGTGCGAGGAGATGAGGTCGTCGACGTGCGCGGCCTGCTCGGTGACACCACGAGCCACCGTCACGGTGTACGGGTTCAGCGCGTTGATGTCGGCCTGGGTGTGGGACAGCGCATTGCGACCGTCGGCGGCCTCGGCGGCGGTGATCCCGCGCGCCTCGGCTTCGAACAGCAGGTCGACGGCACGCTTACGCGCCTGGTGCCGACCACGGTCACCACGACGGTCAGCCATTGACCCTTCCCAAGTAGCTGCCGTCACGGGAATCAACCTTCAGCTTGTCACCGGTGTTGATGAACAGCGGCACCTGGAGTTCGGCGCCGGTCTCCACGGTGGCGGGCTTGGTGCCCGCGCTGGAGCGATCGCCCTGCAGGCCCGGCTCCGTGTGGGTGACGACGAGTTCGACGGTGACCGGGAGCTCCAGGTACAGCGGCGCGCCCTCGTGGAAGGCGATCTGCACGCCGATCCCCTCGAGCAGGAAGTCGGCCAGCCGGCCCACCAGCGCCTCGGACAGCGGATGCTGCTCGAAGTCCTCGGAGTCCATGAAGACGAAGTCGCTGCCGTCGCGGTACAGGTAGGTGGCGTCACGCCGGTCGACGGTGGCGGTCTCCACCTTGACCCCGGCGTTGAACGTCTTGTCGACGACCTTGCCGGTCAGCACGTTCTTGAGCTTGGTGCGCACGAAGGCCGGGCCCTTACCGGGCTTGACGTGCTGGAACTCGGTGATCTGCCACAGCTGGTTTTCGATCTGCAGAACGAGCCCATTCTTGAAGTCGGCGGTTGATGCCACGGTCTGTACAGCTCCTAGATCAGGTGATAACAGCCAGTTCCTTGGGGAACCGGGTGAGTAACTCGGGTGTAGGTGCGCTCTCGCTGCCGACAACCAGGGTGTCCTCGATTCGGACACCGCCCCGGCCGGGCAGATAGACGCCGGGCTCCACGGTGACCGCAGCGCCAGCAAGCAGTGTACCGACGGCTGACGCGCTGATACCCGGCGCTTCGTGGATCTGTAGTCCGACCCCGTGACCGAGGCCGTGCCCGAAGTTTTCGGCGAATCCGGCGTCGGCGATCACCTGCCGCGAGGCGCCGTCGACATCCTTCAGGTTCGCCCCCTCCACCAGGGCCTTCCGGCCGGCCGCCTGGCTGGTCGCCACGAGTTCGTACAGGTCCAGCTGCCACTGCGCGGCGTGTCCCAGCACGAAGGTGCGCGTCATGTCCGAGTGATAGCCCGCCACCAGGGCGCCGAAGTCGATCTTCACGAAATCGCCGTCGGCCAGCACGGCGTCGGTGGGCCGGTGATGCGGGATCGCCGAGTTCGCGCCGGCGGCCACGATGGTTTCGAAGGACACCCCGTCGGCGCCGTGGTCGAGCATCAGCGATTCCAGCTCGCGACCGACCTCTTTCTCGGTGCGTCCGGGGCGCAACCCACCGCGGGCCACCAGATCATGCAGCGCCGCGTCGGCCGCCTCGCAGGCCAGCCGCAGAATGGCGATCTCACCGACGTCCTTGACCTCGCGCAGCCGTTCCACCATGCCGGCGGCGCGGACGAACTCCAGACCCTCTCCCGCACGCTCCAGCAGACCGAAACCGTCCACCGTCACCACGTGGCTCTCGAATCCGAGCCGGCGCACGCCGTCGGCGGCCGCACGGCCCGCCAGGTGGGGCGCCACCGCCCGTTCGATGACCAGTTCGGCGTCGGGCGCCTGCGCCGCGGCCTGCGTTACATAACGTCCGTCCGTTGCCAACACCGGCGTGTCCTGGTCGGCACGCACCAAAAGGGCGGCGTTGGAACCGGTGAATCCGGACAGATATCGGACGTTGACCAGGTCAGTTACCAACATGGCGTCCAGTTCGGCGGCCGCCAGCCGGCGCCGTAACCGGTCCCGGCGCTGAGAAATCGTCACAGGCGCTGACGGTACTCGCTACGCTGTCCCCTCATGAGCAAGTGGTTGCTGCGCGGACTCGTGTTCGCGGCGGTCGTGGTTGTCCTCCGGTTGATCCAGGGAGTGCTGGTCGACTCCTTCCCGACGCAGGCCGGATGGATCAGTCCCACACTGGGTCTGTTCCTCGCGATCCCCGCGATCCTGTGGGCCTATTTCGACGGCCGCGCCGACGCCAATGCGCAGTCCGACCCGGACCGCCGTCAGGATCTCGCGATGGTCTGGCTGATCGCCGGCCTGATCGCCGGCCTGCTCGGCGACCTGGTGTGCTGGTTCATCGGGCTGTTCTACCCGGTGCTCTACACCGGCGGCCTGATCAGCGAGCTGACCTCGTTCGCGGCGTTCACCGCGCTGCTGATCTTCCTGGCCGGTGTCATCGCGGTGACCATCGGCCGCTGGAGCGTCGACCGCAAGGCCCCGCCGTACGTCCGTCGCCGTGAGGGCGATGAGGAGCGGGCCGACACCGATGTGTTCGCAGCGGTGCAGCCCAGCGCAGACGAAGAAGCCAAGCAGTCCTAGCGGGTACCCACCACGGAGTAGGCCGCGGCCAGCAGCGTCGGGTCCGGCCCTTCAAGGCGGCCCGGCTTGGCCAGTCCGTCGAGCACCACGAAACGCAACACCCCGGAACGGTTCTTCTTGTCCCCGGCCATGTATTCGAGCAGCTGCGGCAGCGCGTCGGCGTCATAGCTGACCGGTAGCCCCAGCGCTTCCAGCACCCGGATGTGCCGGTCGGCGGTGTCGTCGTCCAGACGGCCGGCCAGCCGGCCCAGCTCCGCGGCGAACACCAGACCCACCGATACGGCGGCCCCGTGGCGCCACTTGTAGCGCTCGCGGCGCTCGATGGCGTGGGCCAAAGTGTGTCCGTAGTTGAGGATTTCGCGCAGCGCCGACTCCTTCTCGTCGGCGGCCACCACCTCTGCCTTGACGGCGATGGCACGGCGGATCAGTTCGGGCAGCACGGTGCCCGACGGGTCCAGCGCGGCCTCCGGGTCGGCCTCGATGAGGTCCAGGATCACCGCGTCTGCGATGAAACCGGCCTTCACGATCTCGGCCATCCCGGCCACGATCTCGTTGCGCGGCAACGTCTGCAGAGTCGCCAGGTCGACCAGCACGGCCAGCGGCTGATGGAACGCGCCGACCAGGTTCTTGCCGGCGTCGGTGTTGATCCCGGTCTTGCCGCCGACGGCGGCGTCCACCATGCCCAGCAGTGTGGTGGGCACGTGCACGATGTCGACGCCGCGCAGCCAGGTGGCCGCGGCGAACCCGGCGACGTCGGTGGCCGCACCGCCGCCGAGGCTGACGACGGCATCCTTGCGGCCGATGCCGATCCGGCCCAGCACCTCCCAGATGAAGCCGACGACCGGCAGTTCCTTGCCGGATTCGGCATCCGGGATCTCGATGCGGTGTGCGTCGATCCCGTTGCCTGCCAGGTGTTCCCGGATGACCTCGGCGGTCTGCGCCAAGGTGGGCTGGTGCAGGATTGCCACTCTGTGGCGCCCGGCCAGCGTGCGGCCGAGGTCCTCCAGCAGGCCGGTGCCGATGATCACCGGGTACGGCCGGTCGACGAGTACGTCGACAGTCACGGGTTCACTCATTGCGTGCCTCTGCTCGTCGGGCCAGCGCCGCCGGGGTGGGCGGGGCCTCGGTGGTGGGTGCGGGGTTCAGGACTGTGGGACCGCGCCGCCAGGCCGGTCTGCGCCGCCGCCGCGGCCGGGCGGGCCCGCATCCGGACAGCCGGGTGACGATATGGCGCACCACCGCACCGGGATTGCGCCGATTGGTGTTCACCCGCATGGTGGCCACCTCACGGAACAACGGCACCCGCTGCTCCATCAGGGAACGGTATTTCGCTGCCGGATCATCGCCGGCCAGCAACGGACGCGCGCTGCCGGTGGTACGCCGAATACCTTCTGCGGCACTGATTTCCAGGTAGATCACGGTGTGACCCTTGAGTGCCTCGCGCACCTCCGGGGTGGTCACCGCGCCGCCACCGAGAGACACCACACCCTCGTGCTCGTCGAGCGCGGCGCGCACCACGTCGGCTTCGATCTGACGGAACTGCGTCTCGCCTTCCACGAAGATCTCGGCGATGCTGCGCCCGGCGGTCTCCACGATCTTGACGTCGGTGTCCAGTAACGGCACGCCCAGCGCCTTGGCCAACCGCCGGCCGATGGTGGACTTGCCGGAACCCGGCATGCCCACCAGCACCACTTTGGGACCCATCGGCTATCCCGAGGCCGGAACCGACGGGGTGGACGGCTCGTGCTCGGCGACCGAGGCCAGGTAGCTCTCGACGTTCCTGCGGGTCTCGGCCAGCGAGTCGCCGCCGAACTTGAGCAGCGCGGCGCGCGCCAGCACCAGCGCGACCATCGTCTCGACGACGACGCCGGCGGCCGGCACCGCGCACACATCGGAACGCTGATGGATCGCGACGGCCTCGTCGCCGGTGGACATGTCCACGGTGGCCAGCGCGCGGGGCACCGTGGAGATCGGCTTCATCGCGGCGCGCACCCGTAGCGGCTGCCCGTTGGTCATGCCGCCCTCCAGACCGCCGGCGCGGTTGGTGGACCGGGTGATGCCGTCCGGGCCCGGGTACATCTCGTCGTGGGCGACGCTGCCGCGGCGGCGCGCCGTCTCGAACCCGTCGCCGATTTCGACGCCCTTGATGGCCTGGATGCCCATCACCGCCGCGGCCAACTGGCTGTCGAGGCGGTTGTCACCACTGGTGAAGGAGCCCAGTCCGATGGGCAGCCCGGTGACCACGACCTCGACGATGCCGCCGAGGGTGTCACCGTCCTTCTTGGCGGCTTCGATCTCGTCGATCATCAGCTGCTCGGCGTCCTTGTCGAAGGCACGCACCGGGCTGTCGTCGATGGCGGCCAGATCCTGCGGCTGCGGCGGCGGGCCGTCGTAGGGCTTCGAGGCACCGATGGACACGACGTGGGAGATCACCTCGACGCCGAGCGCCTGCTGCAGGAAGGCGCGGGCCACGGTGCCGGCGGCGACGCGGGCCGCGGTCTCGCGGGCGCTGGCACGCTCCAGCACCGGACGGGCGTCGTCGAAGCCGTATTTGAGCATGCCCGCGTAATCGGCGTGGCCGGGGCGGGGACGGGTCAGTGGGGCGTTGCGGGCGGCGTCGCTGTCGAGTTGCTCGGCGGGCACCGGGTCCGACGCCATCACGGTCTCCCACTTGGGCCATTCGGTGTTGCCGATCTCGATGGCGATCGGTCCGCCCAGGGTGAGGCCGTGGCGTACGCCGCCCAGCACGGTCACCTGGTCCTTCTCGAACTTCATCCGCGCACCGCGGCCGTAACCGAGCCGGCGGCGCTGCAACTGGACCGCGATGTCGTCGGAGGTGACGGACAAACCCGCAACCATGCCTTCGACCATCGCTACCAGGGCACGGCCGTGGGATTCACCTGCGGTAGTCCATCGCAACACGGATGACATTCTCCCATGCGGTCATCTGTGCGACCGAATCCGTCACCGGGTCGCTGGCCCGGGTTGCCGGGGTGCACTCCATTGCAGCAGCACGGTGTCGATCCAACGGTCGTGTTTGTAGCCGACCCGGACCAGCCGTCCGGCCTCCCGAAATCCCAGCCGACGGTGCAGGCCGGTCGAGGCCGGATCCCCGGAGTCGGCGATCACCGCGATGACCTCGCGCACCCCGATCGACCGGCACCGCTCCAGCAACGCGGTGAGCAGTTCGGTTCCGCAGCCCGCGCCCAGCGCCCATGGCGCGACGTACACCGAGTCCTCCACGGTGGCCCGGTAGGCGGGGCGTTCCTTCCACGGCGTGCAATAGGCGTATCCGGCCACGGCGCCGTCGCGCTCGGCGACCAGGAACGGCAGATCGCGTTCGGTGATGGTGGCGAAACGCCGCGCCCACTCGTCCACGTCGGGTGCGTCGATCTCGAAGCTCGCCACCGAACTGGCGACGTAGTGGGCGTAGACGGCCGCGATGACCGGCAGGTCATCGGTGATGGCGGGCCGCACGGTCATGGCTCAGCGTAGGACTACCACCACGCCAGGGCGACCGCTGCCGCGCTGGCGGCACACATCGACGGGCCGTGCGGCACGGTCGATCCGCCCCGCGACAGCACGACGATGATCCCGGCGAGCGCGGTCAGCAGCACCGCACCGAAGGCACCGAGCAGCCACACCTCCACCCCGAACGCCCCGGTGAGCGCGCCGAGGCCGATCGCGAGTTTCACGTCCCCGGCACCGAGCGCGGCCGGGTCGATCAGGTGGACCATCAGATAGAGCAGGCTCAGGGCGAGCGCACCCAGCGCAGCGGGCGTTCCCCGGCCCGCCAGCACGGCCACCCCGAGGATGAGTACCGCGCCGGGCAGGGTCAGCGCGTTCGGCAGGCGGCGGCGGCGCAGGTCATGGATGCTCAGCGCGATCAGCCAGCCACCGATCACCAGCACACCCACAGTCCAAGGCTAGGACCCCGGCAGGGCCCGCCTCATCACCTCTTTGGGCGCAGGCAAGCCGGTGAACTGTTCGACCTGCGCGACGGCCTGATGCAGCAGCATCTGCAGCCCGCTGATCACCCGGCCGCCGCCGGCCTGCACCGCGGAGGCCAACGGGGTGGGCCAGGGGTCGTAGATCGCGTCCAGCAGCACCGGCACGGTTTCGATGGTGTGGACGTAGCCGGCCGCGATGTCGGCGGGCAGGGTGTTGACCGCGACGTCCACCTCGACCGGGTTGCCGAGTTCGACCCACCGGATGGCGACACCGAGCGGTTCGGCCAGGGCGACCAACGGTTGCGCCCGCTCCGGGTTGCGGGCGAGCACCGCGATCTCGGTGACACCGAGAGTGGCCAGGCCCACCACCGCGGCCGGGGCGGTACCGCCCGAGCCGAGCACCGCGGCGCGGGGTCCGCACGCGTTCGTCAGCGCACCGATGACCCCGTCGATATCGGTGTTGTCGGCCCGCCAGCCCGTCGGTGTGCGCACCAGGGTGTTCGCCGAGCCCACCAGGGTGGCGCGGGCCGTCCGCTCGGAGGCGACCGCCAGGGCGGCGAACTTGTTCGGCATGGTGACCGAGAGCCCGACCCACTCCGGTCCCAGCCCGGCCACCAGTGCCGGCAACTGCTGGGCCGTGCACTCGATGCGGTCATAGGTCCACGACGTCAGGCCCAGTTCCCGGTAGGCGGCCAGGTGGATGTCCGGCGAACGGGAGTGCGAGATCGGTGACCCCAGGACGCCGGCTCGCCTGACGGGCTCCGCGGCGGGACGCCGCCTATCGGGCACTGTCCAGGACACCGTTTCGTCTGGCCAGTTCGATGCTCGCCAGGTGCTGTTCGTAATCACGGGTGAAGAGCGTGGTGCCCTCCAGGTCGATGGTGACGAAGTACAGCCAGTCCCCTGGTTCCGGATTCTCCGCCGCGGCCAGCGCGGGCTGCCCGGGCGAGCAGATCGGGGTCTTCGGAAGGCCAAGGGAGGCATAGGTGTTCCACGGGGTCACCCGGGCGCGGTCGCCGTCGGTGGTGGCCACCTCGGTGCGGTCCAGGGAATAGTTCACCGTGGAGTCGAATTCCAGCTTGCGGTTCTCGGCCAGCCGGTTGAAGATCACCCGCGCCACCTTGGAGAAGTCCTGCGGCTTGGACTCGCGCTGCACCAACGAGGCGACGATCAGGATCTCGTAGGGCGACATCCGGGTGGTCTCGGCGGCGGCGAGCAGGCCGTTGGCCTCGTACTGAGCGGTGCTGGCCCCGATGAGGGCGGCGAGGATCTCCTCGGCCGAGCCGGACGGGTCGACGTTCCAGCTGCCCGGCGCGATGAGGCCCTCGAGCCGGCGGTGATCGCTGCCCATCTCGGTCACCCCGGAGGTCGCCCAGCTGGGCACCGACAGTGCGGCGAGTTCGGCGGTACTGGCGGCCTGCTTCAATTCGTCGGCCGAGACACAGGCCCGGGTGCCGTCGAGGTCGACGCAGGAGGCGTCGGAGATGAGCGACAGGATGCCCTTGGTGACGGCGTTGGTCCTCACGTCGGCGACGTCGTCGAGCTGGCGGCCCTCGGGGATGACCATCTGTCCGACGCGGTTCTCCGGGTCGGCAAGCTTCTCCACGGCGCTGGACACCGGGATCTCGGTGCGCAGCTTGTAGAAACCGGGCTGGATGGCCGCGATCGCCGAATTGGTGGCCGCGGCGTCGACGAATGCCTTCGACGAGGACACCACATTCTGTTCCTGCAGCGTCTGCCCGATCGCGGTGGTCGAGTCTCCGCTGTGCACCTCGACGACGACATCGGCGGTGCCTTCGCCGGCGAAATCGCTGCTGCCACCGAACAGGCCGTGCCACATCTTGGAGCCGACGAACACCACTCCGATGACGACGACGACGAGCGTCACCAGCGCAGCGATGGAGAACACCCGGCGGCGCCGTGCGGTACGTCGTTCCTGCGCCCGGGCGGCGCGGCTCAGCCGGCGGCGCGGTGGACCGACCGCCTGCGGCTCGCTTCGCTCGGGACTCCAGTGATCACTCATCAACAACCCTTAATGCGGACCGGCGCTGGTCCAACCAGTTCTGCAGAATGCCCACTGCGGCAACCTGATCGACCATGGCCCGCTGATTCTTGGCGCGTACCCCTGCCTCCCGCAGCGACCGCTGGGCGGTCACCGTGGTCAGCCGCTCATCGGCCAGCCGCACCGGTGTCGGTGCGATCCGGGCCGCCAGGGCATCGGCCAATTCGACGGCGTCTTGTGCTGAGGAACCGGAGCGGTTCGCCAGCGTGCGCGGCAGGCCGACGACGACCTCGACCGCTTCCAACTCTTCGGCGAGCTTCACCAGCCTGCGCAGGTGACGACCCGATTTGTCCCGCTGCACGGTCTCCAGCGGGGTGGCCAGAATGCCGTCGGGGTCGCTTCCCGCGACCCCGATCCGTACGGTGCCCACGTCGACGCCGAGCCGGCGACCCCGTCCCGGATCGTCGGGACCCGGCCTGTCCGGCAGGCGGTCGACCTCAGCACTCACCGCGGCTAGCTCCGGGCGATCTCTGCGTGCAGCGCGGCCAATGCCGCGTCGATACCCGCCGCCCCCTTACCGGAACCCTGGGCCAGATCAGCCTTGCCACCCCCGCGGCCGTTGACGGCCGCGCCCAACGTCTTCACCAGGTCGTTGGCACTGAGGCCGAGATCCTGTGCGGCGGGATTGACCGCGACCACGAACGGCACCGCGTCATCCTCACCTTCGGCGATCAGGGCCACCACGGCCGGATCGGACCCGAGCTTGCCCTTGATGTCACCGACCAGGCTGCGCAGATCCCCCGCGGTGATTCCACCGGCCATGCGCTGAGCCACAAAACGAATTTTACCTACAAGCTGCGCGCCGGCAGCCGCATTTGCGGCCGCGGCGCGCGCGTTTGCCAGCCGCGCCTTGTCCAGTTCCTTTTCCGCGGCCCGCAGCCGTTCCACCAGGTTGGCCACCCGTGCCGGCACCTCTTCCGAGGGCACCTTCAGCGACGACGCCAGGCCCGCCATCAACGCGCGTTCCTTGGACAGGTGCCGGAACGATTCCAGCCCGACGTAGGCCTCGACGCGGCGCACACCGGAGCCCACCGAGGACTCGCCCAGCACGGTGACCGGTCCGATCTGCGCCGAGCTGCGCACGTGCGTACCGCCGCACAGCTCCAGGGAGAACGGTCCGCCGATCTCGACCACCCGGACCTCGTCGGGGTAGTTCTCGCCGAACAGCGCCATCGCGCCCATGGCTTTGGCCTGATCCAGTCCGGTGTTGAAGGTGTTCACCGCGAAGTCGGCCTGCACCGCTTCGTTGGCGACCTCTTCGATCTGTGCGCGCTGCTCGTCCGACAGCGAACCCTGCCAGTTGAAGTCGAAGCGCAGGTAGCCCGGCCGGTTCAGCGAGCCTGCCTGAACCGCGTTGGGACCCAGCACTTCCCGCAACGCGGCGTGCACCATGTGGGTGCCGGAATGCCCCTGGGTCGCGCCGTGGCGCCACTTGTCGTCGACCGTGGCGGTGATGGTGTCGCCCTCGACGAACTCCCCGGACTCCACCGAGACACGATGCGCCCACACGGTTTTCGCGATCTTCTGGACATCGGTCACCGCGGCCTTGGCGGTCTCCGAGGCACCGGTACCGGTGATGGAACCCTCATCCGCGATCTGGCCGCCGGATTCGGCGTAGAACGGTGTGCGGTCCAGGATCAACTCGACCTGCTGGCCCTGGGTGCCCTCATGGGACACCACGGGAACCCGTTTACCGTCGACGAAGATGCCCAGAATGCGTGCCTGCGAACTCAACTCGTCGAAGCCGGTGAATTCGGTGGGTCCGCCGTCGACGAGCTCCCGGTACGCGGACAGATCCGTGTGGGCCTGCTTGCGGGCGGCGGCGTCGGCCTTGGCGCGCTGGCGCTGTTCGGCCATCAGACCGCGGAAGCCCTCTTCGTCGACGGTCAGGCCGGCCTCGGCGGCCATTTCCAGGGTCAGATCGATCGGGAACCCGTAGGTGTCGTGCAGCGTGAACGCGTCATTGCCGGACAGCGTGGACTTTCCGGCGGTGCGGGTCGCGTCGGCAGCATCCTCGAACAGCCGTGAACCCGAGAGCAGAGTGCGATTGAACGCGGTCTCCTCGGCCACCGCGATGCGGCTGATCCGGTCGAAATCCGTGACCAGTTCCGGGTAGGACGGCCCCATCTCGTCGCGCACCGTCGTCATCAGCTCGGCCATGATGGGCCGTTCCACGCCGAGCAGGCGGGCCGCGCGGATGATCCGGCGCAGCAACCGGCGCAGCACGTAGCCGCGGCCCTCGTTACCGGGGGTGACCCCGTCGCCGATGATGATCGCCGCGGTGCGGCTGTGATCGCCGATGATGCGGTAGCGCACATCGTCGGTGTGGTTGCCCTGCCCGTAGCCGCGCGGCGCGATCCCGGCGACCAGGTCGATGACCGGGCGCACCAGATCGGTCTCGTAGACGTTGTCCACGTCCTGCAGCAGACAGGCGATGCGCTCGACACCCATGCCGGTGTCGATGTTCTTGCGCGGCAGCGGACCGAGGATCTCGAAGTTGTCCTTCGAGGTGCCTTCCCCGCGCTCGTTCTGCATGAAGACGAGATTCCAGATCTCGATGTAGCGGTCCTCGTTGGCCTCCGGACCGCCTTCGATGCCGTATTCCGGGCCGCGGTCGTAGTAGATCTCCGAGCACGGACCGCACGGGCCGGGGATGCCCATCGACCAGTAGTTGTCGGCCATCCCGCGGCGCTGGATGCGCTCCAGCGGCAGGCCGGCCACCTCCTGCCACAGCGCGATGGCGTCATCGTCATCGAGATAGACGGTGGCCCATAGCCTTTCCGGATCGAAGCCGTAGCCGCCCTGGTCCTGCGGGTTGGTCAGCAAGGTCCAGGCCAGCTCGATGGCCTGCTTCTTGAAGTAGTCGCCGAAGCTGAAGTTGCCGGCCATCTGGAAGAAGGTGTTGTGCCGGGTGGTGATACCGACTTCTTCGATGTCGGGGGTGCGGATGCACTTCTGCACGCTGACGGCTTTGTCGTAGGGCGGTGTGCGCGCGCCGAGGAAGAAGGGTACGAACTGCACCATGCCGGCGTTGACGAACAGCAGGTTCGGGTCGTCGAGGATCACCGAGGCGCTGGGCACCTCCGTGTGTCCCGCCTTCACGAAATGATCGAGGAAGCGTTTCCTGATCTCGTGTGTCTGCACGTGCTGCTGTCCTTTGGTCAACCTGCGAATACTTTGACCGCACCACAGTACCGGTCGCGTTTCTCAGCCCGACACGAAGCTCAGGCGCACCGATCGTCGGGGGTTGTCCCTGTTCAGGTCCACCAGCACGATGCTCTGCCAGGTGCCCAGCAAGGGCTCTCCGGCGCCGACCGGGACCGTCACCGACGGGGATACCAGCCCCGGCAGCACGTGATCGGCGCCGTGGCCGGGTGAGCCGTGCGCGTGCCGGTACCGGCCGTCGCGCGGCAGCAGTCGCTCCAGCGCGTCCAGCAGGTCGTCATCCGAGCCCGCCCCGGTCTCGATGACGGCGACGCCGGCGGTCGCGTGCGGCACGAAGACATTGCACAGCCCGTCGCCCTTGGCCGCGCAGAATTCGCGCACCTCCGAGGTCAGGTCGACGACCCGGCGGCGCGAGGTGTCCAGTTCGAGCACTTCGGTGTTCACGTTTCCAGCCTACGAGGCCACACCTGAATTGACGTAGGCGTTTATTGAGCGGCGGGCCAGGGTACTTGTGCGGCAACCGAACCCCACACGGAGGAACTCATGACCGTCACCGGCATCTTCACCGCAATCCTGATCGGCATCGTGGTCGGCGTCCTCGGCCGCCTGCTGCTTCCCGGCAAGCAACCGATCGGCATGCTGTTGACCATCCTGGTCGGCATCGTGTCCGCGCTCGTCGGCACCGCCCTGGCCCGTGCCATCGGCATCCCGACGGCAACCGGCGGAATCGACTGGCTCGAACTGCTCGTCCAGGTCCTCGTCGCGGCGGCGGGCGTGGCTCTGCTCGCCGCGCTGATGGGCCGCCGCAAGACCGGTCTGCTCGGCAGCCGCCGGACGTCCGGCATCTTCCGCTGATCCCCCAGTTCCCACCCCGGTGATCCCGGTCGGCCCTCGGCCGGCCGGGATCATCTCTTTGCGCGGGGCAAAACCATTGTGCGGCGCGGCCGCCGGGAGGACAGTTGACGTGACCGGTGGCGCCGGCGGGGCGCTGCCCTCTAGCGAAGGAGGTGGACCGTGTTCGCACGATCTACCACAGTGATGGCGCGCCCCGAATCGGTCGACGACGGCATCGCCTATGTCCGCGACGAGGTCATGCCGGCACTTCTGGAACTCGCCGGTTGCATCGGTCTGTCGCTGATGGTCGACCGGCAGACCGGCCGGTGCATCGCCACCAGCGCCTGGGACAACGCGGATGCGATGGCCGAGAGCGCCGATGCGGCCGGCCGGCTGCGCGCGCAGGCCGGTGAGCGATTCGGCGGACCGGCCACCGCGGAGGATTGGGAGATCGCGGTGCTGCACCGCGAGCACAGCTCCGATCCGGGTGCCTGGGTGCGGGCCACCTGGGTGACGGTGCCGCCGCAGCTCACCGAGGCGGGTGTCGAGTATTACCGCAGCGCGGTACTCCCCCAGATCGAGCACCTACCCGGATTCCGCAGCGCCAGCCTCCTCGTCGACACCACGTCCGGGCGGGCGGTGTCCTCGGTGTCGTTCGTCAGCCAGGAAGTGATGGAGCACAACCGCGACTACGCCTCGACGCTGAAGGCCGAGTCGATCCGGGCGGCAGGTGCCAGTGCAGTGGACGAGGGCGAGTTCGAACTCGTCATCGCCCACCTGCGGGCACCGGAGCTGGTCTGACTCAGAGGGTGCTGAGCAGGGCGTCCAGTTTCACGTAGCCCTCGGTCATACCGCCCTCCATACCGGAGGACAGCAGCGCGTCACGGGCCTCGGTGTTGGGACAGATCGAGCGGCCCCGCAGCCGCGACCGGCCGCCACCGAGGTCCTCGAACCACAGGTACTCGATGTTGACCATGTCCGGGGCACCGTCGAACTCGAAGGTCTGCAGGATGAACTCATTTGTCCCGGACGGTGTGGAAGGTACCGTTGAAGCCGTAGGTCCCGCTGCCATCGGAGTGTGAATAGCGGTATCCACCATGGTTTTTGAAGTCCCATTCGGTGATCTCCAGCTGCAGACCGTGCGGGCCGAGCCACTGCTTGACCAACTCGGGGTCGCT
The DNA here is from genome assembly GCF_056400845.1 of Mycobacterium sp. P4_H6. Lineage (NCBI taxonomy): Bacteria > Bacillati > Actinomycetota > Actinomycetes > Mycobacteriales > Mycobacteriaceae > Mycobacterium > Mycobacterium sp. P4_H6. The sequence goes on from NZ_JBFUKN010000002.1 coordinate 102,225, forward strand.
GTGTGCCCGGAACAGGGCGTGCACCGGCGCGTCGAACTCCCGGCTGAACTCCATCGCCAGCGTGTCCACCGGCGCGGTCAGGTCGAGTGCGTTGGTCATGTCGTCTCCTAGCTTTCGGTGGGTGGTTCTTCGGTGAGCGTCGCCAGCAGGCCGTCCAGCCGGCGGTAGGTGCGTTCGGCGTCCAGCCGGTACCTGTCGATCCATTCGGTGAGCCGTTCCAGCGCGGCGGCATCCAGGTGCACCGGCCGACGCTGCGCCTCCCGGCTGCGGGTGACCAGTCCGGCCCGCTCCAGCACCTGAATGTGCTTGGACACCGCCTGTTTGGTGATGTCGAACGGCGCGGCCAGTTCGTTGACCGTGGCCGGCCCCCTGGCCAGTCGCGCCACCATGGCACGCCGGACCGGATCGGCCAGCGCCAGGAACGCGCGGTCCAGGTCGTCGTCCAGCATGCCCATTAGTCAATCTTTCGGTTGTGCAACCAATTGGTTGATTACCACGATAGGCGACGGCGCTAACGGGGTCAAGGGGCGTCGTCGTGCCGCGAATGTGGGGGCTATGTACGCACACTCGCGTTCAGGCGTACACAGCGCTCACACTCGACCTAGCGTTTGCGCCGGATGATGGCCCGCAACTTCTCCAACCGGCTCGCGATCTCCCGCTCGGCGCCGTAACTGGTGGGCTGATAGTAGTCGACACCCACCAGCTCATCGGGCGGATACTGTTGGGCGGCAACACCACCCGGCGCGTCATGGGCATATTTGTAGCCGACCGCGTTGCCCAGCTTCTGAGCCCCCGAATAGTGCCCGTCACGCAGGTGCGCAGGCACCAGGCCGGCCTTGCCCGCCCGGATATCCGCCATCGCCGCGCCGAGGGCGGTCGTCACCGCGTTCGACTTCGGCGCGGTCGCCAAATGCACCGTCGCGTGCGCCAGCGTCAGCTGCGCCTCCGGCATCCCGATCAGCGCCACTGTCTGCGCCGCGGCGACCGCGGTCTGCAGCGCCATCGGATCGGCCATCCCGATGTCCTCGCTGGCCAGGATCACCAGCCGGCGGGCCAGGAAGCGCGGATCCTCCCCCGCGGTCAGCATCCGGGCCAGGTAGTGCAGCGCGGCATCCACATCCGAGCCGCGCACCGACTTGATGAAGGCGCTGATGACGTCGTAGTGCTGATCGCCGTCGCGGTCATAGCGCACCGCCGCCTGATCCAGCGACTGCTCCACCACCTCGACGGTGACCGTGCCGCCCGCGCCGCCGGAGGTTTCGGCGGCGACCTCCAGCGCGGTCAGCGCGCGGCGGGCATCCCCGGCCGACAGTTTGACCAGCAGCTCCAGCGCATCGTCGTCGATGGCGACCTTGCCGGCGAGACCACGCTCATCGGCGGCGGCCCGCTGCAGCACGGCGCGGATGTCATCGGCGCCCAACGGCTGCAGCTGCAGGATCAGTGACCGGCTGAGCAGGGGGGCGACCACCGAGAAGGACGGGTTCTCCGTGGTCGCCGCGACCAGCAGCACGATCCGGTTCTCCACGGCCGCCAGCAGCGCGTCCTGCTGGGTCTTGGAGAACCGGTGCACCTCGTCGATGAACAGCACGGTCTGCTGGCCGCGGATGGCGGCGTGGCGCGCCGTCTCGATCACCGCCCGGACTTCCTTGACCCCGGCGCTCAGGGCCGACAGCGCCTCGAACCGGCGCCCGGTGGCACCGGAGATCAGCGAGGCCAGCGTGGTCTTACCGGTGCCGGGCGGCCCGTACAGGATGACGCTGGCCGCGCCGGAGCCCTCCACGAGGCGGCGCAGCGGTGAGCCGGGTTTGAGCAGATGCTGCTGGCCGACGACGTCGTCGAGGCTGGCCGGGCGCATGCGCACGGCCAGCGGGCTGGCGCCCGTCGGCATATCGGCAGCGGCCGGCGCATCGCCCGGCATGTCGAACAAACTGTCTGACACGAGTTCTGCTTACCACGCCGAGCCGACGGGCTCCGCCAGGCTGGTGCCGTAATCGATCAGGCTGGTGCCGTAACGAAGTCGATGAGCTCCTCGACCCGGCCGATCAGCGCGGGCTCCAGGTCGTTCCAGTCCCGCACCCGACCCCTGATCCGCTGCCAGGCGCCCGCGATGTCGGCCTGGGTGGCGTGCGGCCAGCCCAGCGCCTCGCAGATGCCGTGCTTCCAGTCGATCCCGCGCGGGATCACCGGCCACTGCTTCAATCCCAGCCGCGCGGGTTTGACCGCCTGCCAGATATCGATGTAGGGATGGCCGACCACCAGGGTGTTCTCCCCGCCGGGTCCGCGCCGGACGGCGTCGGCGATCTTGGATTCCTTGGAGCCGGCAATCAGGTGGTCGACCAGCACCCCGAGCCGGCGGCCGGGACCGGGCTGGAACTCGGCCACGATGGCGCTCAGGTCGTCGACCCCGCCCAGGTATTCGACGACGACACCCTCGATGCGCAGATCCGCGCCCCACACCTGTTCGACCAGCTCGGCATCGTGGCGGCCCTCCACGTAGATGCGGCTGGCCAGTGCGACCCTGGCCTTGGCGCCGGACACCGCCACCGAACCCGAGGCCGTGCGGGCTGTCGCGGCCACCACCTTCGGCTTGACCAGGATGACCGGTTTGCCCTCGACCAGGAAGCCGGGCCCCAATGGGAATGACCGGACCCGGYGGTTGCGGTCTTCCAGGTCCACCCGGCCGCTCTCGATACGCACCACCGCGCCGACGAAACCACTGGACGGGTCCTCGACGACCAGTCCCTTGTCGGCCGGATGTTCGACCGAGCGCACGCGCGTACGCGCGTGCGGGTTCGTGGCCAGGATGTCGGAGCCGTAGCGATCAGTCACGCGGGCGATCCTAGAAACAGCGGCGCCGGAATCGGCGTTGCGACATGCCCCGGCGCGCCATCGTGATCGCCCCGTTGCCCGGCGAGGCTTGACTTGAAGCGCTTCAGGTTCGGCAGAGTGGTGCCATGGCCATCAACCTGTCCGAACCGGTGACCGCCGATCTCACCATCCAGCAGGTGGCCCGGCGCACCGGGCTGAGCGAATCCGCGTTGCGCTACTACGAGCGCATCGGGCTGATCGCCCCGGTGCCCCGCGATGACAGCAGCGGCCATCGCCGGTTCCCACCGGACCTGGTGGCCACCGTGGAATCTCTGGCCTGCCTGCGCGGCACCGGAATGTCGGTGCAGGACATGCGGTCCTATGTGGCCAACATGCGGGACGGCGATGCGGTGGATGCGCAGCAGCGCCTTTTCGCCGACCACGCGCAGCGGCTGGGCGACGAGATCGCCCGGCTGCAGGTGCGGCGGCGCTATGTCGCGGCCAAGGCCGCGCTGTGGCAGGCCCGGTGCGACGGCGACGACGCCGAAGAACAACGCCTCATCCCGACCATCGTCGAGTTGGGCAACCGACTACTGAACCAGGAGGCCACCGATGGCCGATGACACTTCCCCCGTTCTTGTCACCGGAGGGTCCGGATTCCTTGCCGCGCATACGATTCTGCAGCTTCTCGGGGCGGGCCGGCGGGTACGCACCACGGTGCGGTCGGCAGGCCGGCGCGATGAGCTCACCGAGGCACTTGTCGGGGCCGGTGCCGATGTCTCCGCGCTGAGCTTCGCGATCGCCGATCTGACGGCCGACGACGGCTGGGACGACGCGGTGTCCGGCGCCGAGTACGTGCTGCACATGGCCTCGCCCTTCCCGCCGAAGCAACCCGAGGATGCGGGGGAACTCATCGGACCCGCGCGGGACGGCACGCTGCGGGTGCTGCGCGCCGCGGCCCGGCACGGGGTGCGCAGGGTGGTCCTGACGTCGTCGTTCGCCGCGATCGGCTACAGCCCGAAACCGTCCGGACTGCCCTACGACGAATCCGATTGGACCGACCCGGCCCAGGACAACAGCCCCTACGTGCTGTCGAAGACGCTCGCCGAGCGGGCGGCGTGGGAGTTCGCGGCCGAGCACCCCGGTGCCCCCGAGCTGACGGTCATCAACCCCGTAGGGGTGTTCGGCCCCGCGCTCGGATCGAACCTGTCGAGTTCGGTCGGCATCATCGCGATGCTGCTGTCGGGCCGACCCTCACCGCTGCCGCGCGCCTCGTTCGCGGTCGTCGACGTCCGCGATGTGGCCGACCTGCATATCCGGGCCATGACCTCGCCGGTGGCGGCCGGGCAGCGCTATCTGGCCGCTGCCGGTGCGGCGATGACGCTGCCCGAGATCGCGGCCACCCTGCGCGAGCGCCTCGGTGAGGCCGCCGCGCAGGTACCGGTCGTCGAGGCCTCCGACGACGAGATCCGGGCCGCCGCCACCGAGCGGCCGGAACTCGAGGTGTTCGCCGGTCTGCTCGGGCCACCCAAACAGGTGTCGGCCGCCAAGGCCGTCGAGCAGCTCGACTGGCGTCCGCGTCCGGCAGCCGATGCGGTGACCGCGACCGCAGCGAGCCTGATCAGCCGCTGACAGCGGCCAGCTTCGTCGGCGATGAGGTGATCTCGTCGATGACGGTGTGGATGAAGCGCATCTTCTCCAGCACCGCCGCGGGCAGCACGAACGGGTACAGGTCATCGCGGCCCATCGAACGGTTCACCATGTTCAACGCCCAGGACAGCGGCAACCACATCTCGATGATGGTGTCGAATCCGCTGGGGCCCAGCGCCCGCCGGTCGAAGGTGGCGCCGGCCGGGGCGAGGCTGAAGGCGGCTGCGGTGTCCAGCGTGTCGCGGATGTGCAGATAGTGGGCGAAGGTCTCGGCCCAGTCCTCGGCGGGATGCATGGTCGCGTAGGAGGAGACGAAGTCGCTCTTCCAGCCCGCCGGTGCACCCTCGGTGTAATGCCGGTCCAGCGCGGCCTGGTAATCGAGGTCGGGATCGCCGAACAGCTCGTTGAAGCGCGTGAGGTAGTCCTGCGACGGGCTGACCAGCCGGTAGAAGTAGTAGTGCCCCAGCTCGTGGCGGAAGTGCCCCAGCAGGGTGCGGTAGGGCTCCTCCATCGCGACGCGCAGCTGCTCGCGGTGCACGTCATCGCCTTCGGCGAGGTCGAGGGTGATGACACCGTCGGCGTGCCCGGTGAAGACCTTCTCCTGCACGCTGCTCAGCAGGTCGAAGGCCAGCCCGAACTGCGGGTCCTCATCCCGGCCGATGATCGGCAGCTTCAGCTCGTGCAGCTCGGCGATCACCCGGCGCTTGGCTTTCTCCGCGCTGGCGAACTTGGCCAACGCATCTCTGTCGTTGTCGTGCGGCCGGGTACGGGTCAGCGCGCACGATGCGCACAGCTTGACGATGGGCCCCTTCTCCACCAACCAGTTGCATTCGGCCAGATGGAGATTCGCGCACAGCCGGTACTGCTGCTCATCGACCGCACCCGCGTGCTCGCTCTCCTCCTCGGGCGCGATCACCAGCAGTGCCATATCGTCGAGCGAGAAACCCAGCCTGGAACCGCACGACAGGCACTTCGAATTCTCGAACGCCAACCGCTGTCCGCAATTCGGGCAGTTGAAATCCCGCATGTCCGTCTCTTCCCCTATAACGCGGCCAGATCCGCGACCGCTTGAACGTGCCCCGTGCGGCTCGCGGCTAAACCACGCTGGACGGCGGGCCGGTCACATACGGCGCGACGTCGACGGAGACCTCGATCACGCTACTCTCCGAGTCTGTATAGATGATGCCGCGCAGCGGCGGGACGTCGGCGTAGTCGCGGCCGAAACCGACCACGATATAGCGTTCGTCGACCATCTGGTCGTTGGTGGGATCCAGCCCCAGCCACTGGTTCTGCGGGGTCCACACCGAGGCCCAGGCGTGGGTGGCGTCCACCCCGACCATCCGCTCCCGTCCGGGCGGCGGGTCGGTGGCCAGGTACCCCGACACATAGCTGGCGGCGAGTCCATTGGCACGCAGGCAGGCGATCGCCAGCCGGGCGAAGTCCTGGCAGACACCCTCCCGGGCGGCCAGCACCTCGGACACCCGGGTGGACACCGTGGTCGACCCGGAGCGGTAGGTGAAGTCGTTGTTGATGCGGGAGTTCAGATCGCGCAGCACCTCGATCAGCGGCCGCTCCGGGGTGAAACTCGGTGCCGCATAGTCGCGTACCGCGTCGGTGATCTCCGCGGACGCCAGGTCGAGGGTGAACTCGGTGGCCAGCGCGCCGTCCGCTCCCACCGGCCGGGCGATCTCCCACGGGGCGCGTGCCGAACCGCCGCCGTAGAGCTCGGGGGCCGGCGGGTCGACCTCGACGATCGACCGGCTGGTGACGATCAGCGTGCGGTGCCGCTCGGTGACGTGGAAGTAGGAGCTGAGATTGCCGTAGACGTCGCGGCTGGTGGTGCTGTCCGTGGTGTCCGGGTCGATCACCAGTTCGTGGGACAGGCAGCGTTGGGTGTCGGTTTCCCGCGGCGTCAGGAAGCCCCGGCCGTAGGAGCTGGTGACATCGTCCGAGTACCGGTAGGTGGTGCGGTGGGTGATCTCGTAGGTACGTGTCACGGCAGCAACCTGCGCTCATCGGGGCCCCACAGCGGCTGGATGCCGGTCGGCAGGGACAGGTGGGCGGCGGTGATCAGGTTGGACAGCTCCCGCAGGTCGGCGTGCAGACGGTCGAGCAGTTCCACGAGTTCGGTTCGGCGGCCGTCGGATCCGACGGTTTCCAGATCGGCCGGGTCGACGCGGCGCAAGGTGGCGGCGATCTCGTCGGCCCAGCGTTCCGGCCGTGAGGAACCCGACGACGACGGCAGCCGTTTCAGGTTCGCCCGCAGCCGTTCCAGTTGGAACACCAGCGATCTGGGGTTCTCCTCGTCGAAGAGCACCAGGTCCGCGATCGCCGACACGCTGACCTTGCCCAGTGTGCGGCGCCGGTAGATCACCGAGGATTCACAGGCCACCAGCATGGACTCGGTGACGGTCTGTTCGGCTCCTGGCCGTCGCACCGTGGTCAGCGTGGCCCGCAGCAGTGCGGTCAGCCCGAGTCCACGCTCGATCCGCTTGCCGACGTCCATCATGGTCCAGCCGATGTCCTGCACCATCGACTCGGCGGCCATCCCGGACAGCGCCAACATCCCGGCCAGCGTCTGGGACTGCGCGGTCAGCAGGTAGGCGTCCCCGGCCGCCTGCGATTCCGGTGGGGCGCCGTACCGCTGGACGACGGCGCGTTCCACGGCGGCCAGCACCATCCAGGTGTCGTTGGACATCTGGTCGCGGACACCCCTGGCCGCCAGACCCAGCCGTTCCACCGATTGCGCCAGCGAACCGGGACGGCGCCGGTCGGCGGTCAGCGCCCAGAGTGTGCTGGGCGCCACCGCGATCGCCTCGTGGTCGTCATCGCTCGCGCCGGTATCGGTTCCGGTGATCGAGCCGATGGCACCCAACAGCACCGGCACGCACTGGCTCTCCTCCATGTCCTGGCGGTACCGGTATTCGTGGTAGCGCTCGCGGGTGACCGTGAGCAGTCGAGCCATGTGCTCGGCACGCTCGGCGTAGCGGCCCAGCCAGAACAGATCGGACAGCACACGCGGCGAGCTCACGGCACGGGTCGGGCTCGGCGTCATGACCGGCAGGTCGACCGCCGGGGTCGGGATCGCCTTGGCCCGGTCCGGGGTGCGCACCCAGACATCCTTGGCGGCAACGGTATCCAGGGTGTAGGCGGCGTTGCCCGGGGCGGGCAGGAACCCCAGACCACCGATCAGCGGTGCGTAACCGCCGCGCTGGGCGACGGTGAACAGCCGGATGCCGACATCGGCGGCCGATACGCCGCCGGGGTAGTAATCGGTTGGCGCCGAGGAGAATTGCGGGAGTTCCTGGCCCACCCACCGCCACGGATGGGCACTGATGCGGGCGGCCAGCAGTTCACGGTCGGCCACGGTGAGCGTCGGACCGACGATCGTGTGACCACCGGTGGCCGGTTTGATCAGCAGCGTGGACAGGTTGGCCAGCAGATGGGAACGCTCCACATCGGTGCCGCCCCAGTAGGTCTGCGGGGACGCCAATGTCGGGGTCTCCCCCACCAGCATCTCGGTCAGCCGGGGCAGGAAATGAAGCAGCCCCGGGCTTTCCAGGATCCCGCTGCCCAGGGTGTTGACCACGGTGACGGCGCCGCGGCGCAGCACCTCGACGAGTCCGACCACGCCAAGGCGTGAGTCGGCGCGCAGATCGAGGGGGTCGACGTAGGCGGCGTCGACCCGGCGCAGCACCACATCGACGCGCTTCAGGGTGCCCAGCGACCGCATCCACAGGGTGCCGTCGCGCACCACCAGATCAGCGCTCTCCACCAACGGGAAGCCCAGCACATTGGCCAGATAGGCCTGGTCGAACGCGGTCTCGGACTGGGTGCCGGGACTCAGCACCACCACCACCGGCTCCTCGGCAGCCTCGGGCGCGGCATCGATGAGGGCCAGCCGCAGCGCCTGCGCCCACGGGGACACCGGGCGCGGCGCGATGCGCTCGTACAGATCGGGTGCGGCGTGGGCGATGACGCGCCGGCCGGCCAGGGCGTAGCCGGCACCGGAGGGCGCCTGGGTCCAGTCGGCGTTGGCGCGGAAGGTGCCGTCGGCGGCCCTGCTGACATCGCAGCCGTGCAGGAACAGCTGGTGGCGCCCCGGTACCTCGATACCGTGCGCGGCACGCACGTAGGCCGGGTGGGCGAACAGCAGCTGTGCGGGCAGCACCCCGCTGGTGATCGACTTGCGTTCGCTGTAGAGGTCGGTCAGCACGGCGTCGAGCAGCCGGGAGCGCTGCACCAGACCGGCTTCCAGGGTGTCCCAATCCGCGGAGGACAGCAGCAGCGGCAGCCCGTCGAGGCGCCACGGCTCGGCCACCGCGTCATCGGTGAGTGCGTCCTGATCGACGTGTACGAAGGTGATGCCGTCGTCATCGACGAGGTTGCGGACCGTGCCGCGCAGCCGGTCCAGCCCGTCGGGTCCCCGGTCCCCGACGCATTCGGCGAGCTCCTGCCACGCCGGGCGGATGGTGCCGGTGGCGTCGATGAACTCGTCGTACCCGGCCCCCCGCATGCCCCGGACATCGAACAGCGCCTGCTGGGTGCGCCTGGCCCGGTAGCCGGCGAGCACGTCGACGGTGCGCGGCGGCGCGCCGGAGAGCCCGGAGTTGGGCTCCATCGAGCCGGTGCGAAGAACCATCAACGCAGAACGGTACGCACCCGGCGCAGGTCCAGGATGCCGGGCGCGCCCGTGTCGGTCGACTGGCGCGCCTGCTTCTCCCGCAGATCCGACATATCCACACGTCCGGGTGTGAATCCCGTCGCCTCGAAGCGGCGCCCACGCCGGGACTCGGCCTCCACCGCGTTGACCGGCGGGCTGTCATAGGCCCGGCCCCCGGGGTGCGCGACGTGATAGGTGCAGCCACCGCGCGATGTGCCGGTCATGGTGTCGACGAGTTCGAAACGCAGCGGACCGTCGACGGTGATGGTCGGGTGCAGCGCGCTGGGCGGCTGCCAGGCCCGGTACCGCACGCCGCCGACCTGGATGTCGGTCTTATCGGTGGCCAGCAGCGGTATCGGGTGACCGTTCGCGGTGACGATGTAGCGGTGCCGGTCGGCCCCGACGAGGCGCACCTGGATGCGCTCCACCGAGGAATCGACGTAGCGGGCGGTGCCGGTTCCGGCGGACTCCTCGCCGAGCACGTTCCAGGGTTCGATGGCACCGCGCAGTTCGATCTCGACGCCGTCGAATACCGCGGTACCGATGCGCGGGAACCGGAACTCGGTGAACGGGTCCAGCCAGCTGGTATCGAACTTCACGCCGTGCGCCCGCAGGTCGGCCGCCACATCGGCGATGTCTTGAATGATGAAGTGCGGCAGAAGGTATCGCCCGTGCAGGTTGTCGCCGTGCCGAATCAGCGGCATCTTGAGCGGCTCGTCCCAGAACCACGAGATCAGCGAACGCACCAGCAGCGACTGCACCATCGCCATTTGATGATGCGGCGGCATCTCGAACCCGCGCAGTTCCAGCAGGCCGAGCCGGCCGGTGGGACTGTCCGGGCTGTAGAGCTTGTCGATGCAGAATTCGGCGCGGTGGGTGTTGCCGGTGATATCGGTGAGCAGGTGGCGCAGCGCCCGGTCGGTGGTCCAGGCGGTGTCGGCGTCTTCCTCTGCCAGCCGGGCGATCTCGGCGAACGCGATCTCCAACTCGTACAACGATTCCGCGCGACCCTCGTCCACCCGCGGGGCCTGGGAGGTGGTGCCGATGAAGCGGCCGGAGAACAGATACGACAGTGCGGGGTGGCGCTGCCAGTAGGTCAGCATCGACACCAGCAGGTCGGGACGGCGCAGCATCGGCGAATCGGCGGGTGTGACACCGCCCAGGGTGATGTGGTTGCCACCGCCGGTACCGCCGTGGGTGCCGTCCACGTCGAACGCCTCGGTGGACAGCCTGGCTTGCCGGGCCTCCTCGTAGAGCGTCTCCAGCTGCGCCTTCTGCTCGGCGAAGCTGCTGGTGGGCGCCACATTGACCTCGATGACGCCGGGGTCGGGGGTGACGCTCATCGACGTGATCCGCCCGTCGCGCGGCGGTCCGTAGCCCTCGATGACCACCGGCACGGCGATGGCGGCCGCGGCCTGCTCGATCCGGGACACCAGTTCGACGAAATGGTCCAGATCGGTGGTGGGCGGCAGATAGACGTAGAGCACCCCGTCGCGCACCTCGGCGACCAGCGCGGTGGTCGGCGCCTCATCGGCGTCCTCCACGGGTGCCGGCGAGTCGGCGACCGCGCCGGTGCGCAGTGCGGCGCGCTGCGCGGTCGGATCGGCATCGAAGTCCGGCCGTGGCGCCCGCCAGCTGATCGAGTTCAGCGGCAGCCGCAGGCCGGCCGGGGAATCACCGGCCAGCAATACGATTCGTCCGCGGCGCAGCTGCCAGTCGGCGCTCGCCCACCCGGACTCGTCGTCCCGGCGGTGCAGCGGCAGGACGTAGGCGGCGGGCTCCTCGGTCGATTCGTCGAGCCGGGCGAGCAGCTTGGCGCGCCGCGCGGTGTCATCCTCGGTGAGGTCGTCTCCGGTGGCGACGGGATCCCCGGCGGGGCGGCGCACCGCGGCGGCCAGACGCTCCAGCGGGTCCTCGTAGGCGGCCCGCACCTGGGTGGCGGGCAGTCCCAGCCCATCGGCGATGAACCCGAGCAGGCGGGCGCCGGCATCGGAGGGCGCGTCATCGGCCTTCGCCTCCGCCCAGGGGTCTGCCAGCAACGTCGGATCGTTCCAGAGCGGCTCACCGTCGGTGCGCCAGATCAGGCCGATCTGCCAGCGCGGCAACGGTTCTCCCGGGTACCACTTGCCCTGGCTGCGCTGCACCAGGCCGTTGGGCGCCCACACCTTGCGAAGCCGCTCGGCCAGCACCGAAGCGCGCTCACGCTTGTGCGGGCCATCGGCGGTGGTGAGCCATTCCGGGTCGGTCTGGTTGTCGATCGACACGAAAGTGGGTTCGCCGCCGACGGTCAGGCGTACGTCACCGGCAACCAGACGTTCGTCGATCTGCGCGCCGAGGGCGTTGATGGCCTTCCACGCTTCGGGCGTGTACGGCAACGTGACCCGAGGATCCTCGTGGATACGGGTCACGATGTTGGCGAAGTCGAGCGTCGATTCGCACGGCCCGACAGCACCGGTGATGGGCGCCGCGGACGCGGGGTGCGGGGTCGCCGACAGCGGGATGTGGCCTTCCCCGGCGAACAGGGCCGACGTGGGATCCAGGCCGATCCAACCGGCGCCGGGAATGTAGACCTCGGTCCACGCGTGCAGGTCGGTGAAGTCGGCGGCCGGCCCGGAGGGGCCGTCGAGCGCTTCGACATCCGAGGTCAGCTGCACCAGGTACCCGGAGACGAAGCGCGCCGCCAGGCCGAGCTGGCGCAGGATGGAGACCATCAGCCACGCCGAGTCACGGCAGGAGCCGATCCCGGTCTGCAGCGTGAAATCCGGTGTCTGCACGCCGGGTTCCATCCGGACGCTGTAACCCACGTCGGCCCGGACGGCGGCGTTGAGCTTCACCAGGAAGTCGATCGTGCGGGTGCCCGGCGCGGTGGAGAAATGCTGCACCCAGGACCTGGTGAGGTCACCGGGACCGGACCCGACGCCGTCCTCGTCGACCGGCCGCAGGAAGGGCTCCAGGTCGGCGAGCAGGTCCTCGGGGTATTCGAAGGGGAACTTCTCCGCCCATTCCTCGATGAAGAAGTCGAACGGGTTGATCACCTTCAGGTCGGCGATCAGCCCGACGGTGATGCTGAGGCTGCGGGCGCGGTTCGGGAACACCAGCCGGGCCACGAAGTTACCGAAGGCGTCCTGCTGCCAGTTGACGAAATGGTCGGCCGGTTCGACCTGCAGCGAGTAAGCCTCGATCGGGGTCCGTGAGTGCGGGGCCGGACGCAGCCGCACCACGTGCGGGTGCACGTCCACCAACCTGTCGAAGGTATAGGTGGTCCGGTGCTCCAGCGCCACTTTGATTCCCATAGCGTCCGATCCCATCACAGGTAGCGCGGGATCGCATTGTGCGTGGCCGCGGGCGCTACTCCATCTCCGCGGTCAGATCGAAATCATAGAAGGCTTCCTTGACCGATTGCATAAGGGCCTCTTTGGTATTCGGAGCGCCGGGCTCCCAGGACGCCACCGAGATGCATACCGCACCCCCGACGGTGCCCGCGGCGACCAGCATCCGGCCACCCATCCGCTCCAGGTCACCTGCGGTGAGCCCGGGCTCCGGCGAGCCCGCGACGAACAGGTCCGCGGGGGTCCCGTCCGGGCGGTTGACCTCGTCGGGCAGCGGGCCGCTGTTGGAGGACCCGATGGGCTTGCCGACCTTGAGAACCAGCTTCTCCAGGCGGCGCAGCAGGAATTTCGGGGAGTACGGGACCAGCGGCAGCGGGGCCAGCAGCCACTCGCGCTTGCCGGCCAGTTCGGTGAGCGCGGCCTTGATGCCGGCCCGGATCTCGCTGAGATCGTCCGGCGCCCGTTGCCCGTCGGCCATCACCGTGATGGTGTTGAGTGCGTTGCCCCGGGTGTCGCCGTCGACGCGTTCGCTGACCGGCAGCGAGAGCATGGCCTTGCCGTCCGCGTCGACTCGCCCGACGATGGCGCCGACGCGCGCGGCGATGCCGGCCAGCAGCACATTGCTGGACCCACCGAGCGCCTTGGCGCGGGCCTCCCACTCGGCCTGGTCGACGCGCACCGAGATGGTCGGCAGGTGCACCGCCTGCTGCGGGTGCCGTACCGAGGAGACGGGCGCGACGGCCTTCGCCGATTCGGACAGTTCCGCGGACTGCTCACGGGCGATCCGTACCGCTCCCAGCGCCGCGGCCGGAATGTCGCGCAGCGCCCGCACGGTGGTGCGGGCGTCCTGCCGCAGCGCCTGCGCGCGGGTGCGCGACCGCGGAGCGGGGTAGTCGAGATCCCGGCCGGTGCCGTTGACGGCGTGCGTGATCGATTCGATCAGGGCGCCGGCGTCGGCGACGGTGTGCGACACCACCAGGGTGACCACCGCGCCACCTTCCACGAGTGGCTGAACCCCGATATGCCACGGCGGGCCGTACTCGGGGTCCACCGGCACGTCGGCGCGCTCGTTGACGAAATCCCAGACCTCGTCGCGGCGGCGCTCGGCCGCGGAGATGTCGATACCGCCCGGCTCACCGGAGGACACCCAGTGGTGGCGCCCGAACGGGAGCGACGAGCGTTCGACCCGCCTGCCGAGCAGCCCGTCGGCGAGATTGCGGTGGAACCGCCGCAGCCCGTCCATGTCGACGCCGCGCTCGTAGATCCACACGTACTGGATCACCGGCCCGCGGCGCAGCGCCCGCAAACCCAGGTAGGAACCCTGGTCCATATATGCCAGCGTGTTGTCAGCCGGGTACGTCATATTGCCGGGGCCTCTCTTGACACGGAATATCCGTCGCCATGTGCGGGCCCCCCGTACACCTGATCGACGTAGCTGACGAATTTTAACGAATCTGTCAATATCTCGGGCGGCAATGCCTGGAAGTCGGCCGACAATAACCCGAAACCGTCGCCGGTGGGCGGCTACACCTGACCCGTCGCGGGTGCCCCGCCCCTGCGGACCAGCCGCATCCCCAACTCGGCAAAACCCACGGAATGCCCTTTTTCGCAAACGATCTCGACATGGGCCTCGGCATCGCAGCCGAGGTGGGTCAGCTGCAGCCGGCCGTTGTAGGGCAGATGCCTGCGGCCCCATTCGAACATCGAGAAGACCACCGGCATGAAGTCGACGCCGGCCGGGGTGAGCACATACTCCTGGCGCTCCCGCTGCCCGGATTCCCGGTAGGGCCGCTTTTCCAGCAAACCCGCGTTAACGAGCTCGGACAGCCGCGCCGAGGTCGCGGCCTTGGTGATGCCGACCCGCTTGGAGAAATCGTCGAATCGGGTTGTGCCGTAATAGGCCTCCCGCATGATCAGCATCGCCGACTTCTGACCCGCCACGGTCATCGTCTTCTCGATCGGACACTCCCCGATGGCCGACCACGCGTCACGATCGGCCAGTGGGCCCTGCAGCACTGTCATGTAGATCACTCCGAAGCTGGGTTGTTGTAACTAGACCTAGGTGTTACATCTAAGTATAGAGAGCAGTACTCAGCGACGAGTTATTGAGGAGCAGAAATGTCGGGATTCTCGGATCGTGACGCGGTCATCGTCGGTGCCGTCCGGACACCGGTCGGTAAGGGGAAGGCCAATGGTGCGTTGCACGGAGTGCTGCCCGCCGATCTGCTGGCCCACAGCCTCCGCGAGCTGATCGCACGGACCGGCGTCGACCCGGCCCTGGTCGACGACGTCATCGCAGGCGCGGTCACACAGGTCGGCGATCAGTCGGTGAACATTGCCCGGAATGCCCTGCTGGGTGCCGGATTCCCGGAGTCGGTGCCCGGCACCACGGTGGACCGCCAGTGTGGCAGCAGCCAGCAGGCCATCAGCTTCGCGGCCCAGGGCGTACTCGCCGGGGCCTACGACATCGTGATCGCCTCGGGTGTCGAGTCGATGTCGCGGGTGCCGATGGGCTCCTCGGTACTGCCCGGTAGCGACCCGTTCGGCCTGGACATGGCCGCCCGCTACCCCGACGGCCTGGTACCGCAGGGCATCAGCGCCGAACTGATCGCCGCCAAGTGGAACCTGTCGCGCGTTCAGCTCGACGAGTTCTCGGCGAGCAGCCACGAGAAGGCGGCGGCGGCCACCAAGGCCGGCTTGTTCGACGCCGAACTCGCACCGATCGCCGGGCTGAGCACCGATGAGATCATCCGTCCCGGCACCACCGTGGAGACCCTGGCCGGCCTGCGGCCGGCGTTCTACAACGAGGCGTACGCGGCTCGCTTCCCGCAGATCAACTGGGAGATCACCCCGGGCAACTCGTCGCCGCTGTCCGACGGCAGCGCCGCGGTGATGATCACCAGCGGCGCGACCGCCAAACGGCTGGGTCTGCGTCCGCTGGCCCGGATCCACACCACCACCGTGGTGGGCTCCGATCCGCTCTACATGCTGACCGGCGTCATCCCGGCCACCGAGAAGGTGCTGCGGCGTGCAGGCCTGACGCTGGCCGATATCGACCTGTTCGAGGTGAACGAGGCCTTCGCGCCGGTCGTGCTGAGCTGGGCCGCCGATACCGGTGCCGATCTGGCGAAGGTGAACGTCAACGGCGGCGCCATCGCCATCGGCCACCCGCTGGGGGCGAGCGGCGCGCGCATCATGACCACCTTGGTCAATGCACTGGAGCAGCGCGGGGCCCGCTACGGCCTGCAAACGATGTGTGAGGGCGGCGGCATGGCCAACGCCACCATCATCGAACGGCTCTAGGCCTCACCACTCGATCTTCGGCGCCAGCCCGAAATCGCCGAATGCCGCAGTGACGGCATCCGCCAGGGCCGGCGCCGAGTTCGGGCCGCCGACCTTCCATGACGCGATGCTGATGGCGACGACGCCGTTGGTGATGGTGACCCCTAGTGCCAGGTGTCCACCGCGGCGTGCGAAAGCCGTTTCGGTGACCCCGTTCTCGATCATCCGACCGATGAAGAAGTCCGCCTCGGTACCGTCGATCCGGCTCAACGCGGGCGGCATGTCACCGGCATTCGAACAGCCGATCGGCTGCCCCTCCTGCAGCACCGCCTTTTCCACCTGTGCCATCAGGAACTTGGGCACGAACGGGATCAGCGGCAGCGGCGCCATCAGGGCGTCCCGGGTCGCCTGCATCTCGACGAGGGCGTCCTTGACGGCCTTACGCATCGGCCCGAGATCGGTCACCACGGTGTTCGGATCCACGGTCACGGTGATGACGTTCAGCGCATTGCCTCGGGTGTCACCGTCGGTGCGTTCACTCACCGGGAAGGTCAGCATGACCAACCCGTTGTCGTCCACCCGGCCCAGCGCGTGGCCGAGCCGGGCGGCCAGCGCGGCGACGAACGCGTTTCGGGTGCCGCTGAGTTCGGCAACCTTCTTGTCGAAGGTCTCGGCATCGATGCTCGCGGCCACCATCGGCACGGTGACGGGCTCGTTCGAGCCGGACGTCGCGACAGGTTTCTTGGCCTTCGCCGTCTTGGGCCTGGGGTTGGCCGCGGCCTGCTGACGTTGCAGCCGCACGGTCCCGACCAGCGATGACGGAATTCCGGGCAGCAACCGCGCCGTCGTGCCGATGTCCTCGCGCAGCGCCCGGCCGAAGCGACGCGCCCCCGGTTCCGGGTAACCCAGATCCCAGCTGTGGCCCTCGACGGCGGACACGATCGACAGCGTCGACGCGGCGCCGTCGGCGATGGTGTGCGAGAACACCAGTGACACCGCCGAACCGCCACCCGTCAGCGGTTGCACGGCCAGATGCCAGGCCGGTCCGGTTTCCGGATCGACCGGTATCTTGGCCCGCTCATTGGCCCAGTCCCACACTTCGGAACGGGCACGCTCGCCGGTACTGACGGCGATACTGTCCGGTCCCGCGCTGCTCACCCAGCGGTGCCTGCCGAACGGGAGCGGCGACCGTTCGATACGGCGGCCCAGCAGGGTGTGTCCGAGGTTGCGCTGGAAACGGCGCAGTCCGTCCATGTCGACACCGCGTTCGTAGATCCACACGGACTGCCCGACGGGGCCGCGCCGCAGGGCCCGCAGCGCGATGTACGACGCGTGGTCCATGTAGTCGACCGTGTTCGGCGCGCCGGGTTTCCCGGCAAGACGGTTCCGCACAACAGCCCCCGCAAAGAGTCCGGCCGTCTGCGGTCTGGCAAGCGGCGCTCAGCAATATCGCAGGTGAGCGTACTGCACTACACAGCGGACACTCAGGGTTTGGCAAACTCCCCGATGCGCCGGATCAGGCGCGCACGAGCTCGAACAGCGGGATGGCCCGCGAGGTCTTGGCCTGGTACTCGGCGAACACCGGCGCCTTTTCGACGATCTTGGGATAGGTCGCGTCGCGCTCGTCGTCGGGCAGTTCCCGGGCGGTCACGTCGTAGGCGTCGGTGCCGATCTCGATGTGCGCCTTCGGATCGGCCCGCAGGTTGTGCACCCACGCCGGGTTGCTCGGGGCACCGGCGTAGGACCCGACGATGAGCACCTTGCCGTCGATCTCCAGGTAAGCCAGCGGCGAGAGCCGGGGCTGACCCGACTTGGCGCCGACGGTGTGCAGCAGGATCAGGGTGCCGCCCTCGAACGGTCCGCCCACCTTGCCGGCGTTCGCCCGGAACTCCTCGACCACGCCGCGGTTGAAGTCGTCGAGCGCCGATGCGTCGGCGATCAGCTTTTCCTTGTCGAAGCCGTTTTCAGGTTCGGTCATGCCTTGTCCAGCTTCTCCGGCTTGGCGTCTATTCCCGCTTCTTTACGCTGCTGCGCGGTGATCGGGGCGGGCGCGTCGGTCAGCGGGTCCACCCCACCGCCGGACTTCGGGAACGCGATGACCTCGCGAATCGAGTCGACCCCGGCCAGCAGCGCGGTGATGCGGTCCCAGCCGAAGGCGATGCCGCCGTGCGGTGGCGCGCCGAAGGTGAAGGCGTCCAAGAGGAATCCGAACTTGTCCTGGGCTTCATCGTGATCGATGCCCATCATCGCGAAGACCCGCTCCTGGACGTCGCGGCGGTGGATACGGATCGACCCGCCGCCGATCTCGTTACCGTTGCACACGATGTCGTAGGCATTGGCCAGAGCGGTGCCGGGCGCGGTGTCGAAGGTGGCCTCGTACTGCGGCTGGGGCGCGGTGAACGCGTGGTGCACGGCGGTCCAGGCACCGGAGCCGACGGCGACGTCACCGGAGGCCGTCGCGTCGTCGGCGGGCTCGAACAGCGGCCAGTCCACCACCCAGGTGAACGCCCAGGCGGCGGGATCGATCAGGTCCAGCCGCTTGGCGATCTCGATGCGGGTCGCACCGAGCAGCGCCCGGCCGGCCTTCGCCGAACCCGCCGAGAAGAAGATGCAGTCCCCCGGCTGGGCGCCGACGTGGGCGGCCAGCCCGGCGCGTTCGGCGTCGGTCAGGTTCTTGGCGACCGGGCCGGCCAGTTCACCGTCCTCGCCGACCAGCACATAGGCCAGGCCCTTGTGTCCGCGCTGCTTGGCGAACTCCTGCCAGCCGTCCAGGGTGCGGCGCGGCTGGGACGCCCCGCCCGCCATCACGACGGCGCCGACGTAGTCGGCCTGGAACACCCGGAAGGTGGTGTCCTTGAAGTACTCGGTGCACTCCACGAGTTCCACCTCGAAGCGCAGATCGGGCTTGTCCGAGCCGAACCGGCGCATGGCGTCGGCGTAACTGATCCGCGGCAGCGGCGTCGGCAGGTCGTAGCCCACCAGCGCCCACAGCGCCTTGAGGATCTCTTCGGAGACCGCGATGACGTCATCGGCCTCGACGAAGCTCAGCTCCATGTCGAGCTGGGTGAACTCGGGCTGGCGGTCGGCCCGGAAGTCCTCGTCGCGGTAACAACGCGCGATCTGGTAGTAGCGCTCCATGCCCGCGACCATCAGCAACTGCTTGAACAGCTGCGGGCTCTGCGGCAGCGCGTAGAACGAGCCGGGTTGCAGGCGCGCGGGCACCAGGAAGTCTCGGGCGCCTTCGGGAGTCGACCGGGTGAGCGTCGGGGTCTCGATCTCCACGAAGTCATGCTCGGCCAGCACGCCGCGGGCGGCGGCATTCACCTTGGAGCGCAACCGGATTGCGTTACCCGGCCCCTCGCGGCGCAGATCCAGATAGCGGTAACGCAGGCGCGCTTCCTCACCGGCGGTCTCGTCGAGCTGGAACGGCAGCGGTGCGCTCTCCCCCAGCACCGTCAGCTCGGTGGCGTTGACCTCGATGTCACCGGTGGCGATATCGGTGTTCGCGTTGCCCTCGGGGCGCACCTCGACGACGCCCGTCACCGCGACGCAGAATTCGGCCCGCAACCGGTGCGCCTGCTCCAGCACCGCCGCGTCCCGGAAGACGACCTGAGCYGTCCCCTGCCAACTCCCCGAGTCGCTTCGCTCCTGCCCGCCGGCAGCGTCGCGCAGGTCGATGAAGATGACACCGCCGTGGTCGCGCCGGCGCGCCACCCAGCCCGCCAGGGTCACCGTCTGACCGGCGTCGGTGGACCGCAACGATCCGGCGGCATGGCTGCGCAGCACAAAAACTCCTCATGACGATGGGTGGAACGACAGCTCAGTCTAATGGGGTGGCTGCGGCGCCCGACGACCGCAGTCCGCGGCTGGTCACGGGCCCGGCTAGGGTCAGCGGGTGGCGAAAATGTACCCGTGCGAGCGCGTCGACCTGGATTTCATCTCCGATGCCCCGTTCCGCTTCGTCAGCACCGTCGACCTGGCCGTCACGCCCGAGCAGCTGTTCGAGGTGCTCTCCGATGCCGGGTCGTGGCCGCAGTGGGCCAGTGTCATCACCGACGTGGCCTGGACCAGTCCACAGCCCTATGACATCGGCACCACCCGTACCGTCACGATGCGCGGCGGGATCATCGGTCACGAGGAGTTTCTCGCCTGGGAGCCCTACAGCCACATGGCTTTTCGCTTCAACGATGCGTCGACGACCAGCATCGCCGCCTTCGCCGAGGATTACTGGATCGTGCCGACCGACAAAGGTTGCCACCTGACCTGGGTGATGGCGATGAAGCCGAACGGCACCGCCGCGCGGCTGGGTATGTCCGCGGGAAAACCGTTGATGGCGTGGATGTTTCAGCGGTTCCTGAACAACCTGCGCCGCTACACCGACACGCACTACGGCTAGTACACCCCGTCCCAGGCCGCGCGCCGGATCGCATCGGGATCCTCGACGGTGACATCGCGGGACGAGCGGATCACCAGGGTGCGCCGGTCCTTCGCGTCATAGCGCGGCCACTCGCTGAGCCCATCGGTGGCGAAGTCCAGCCAGGTGCGCTGCATCCGCCTGCCCACCGAGGGTTGCACCCGACGACCCAGTGGATGCAGCTTGCGACCGAGGTAGGAGCTGTAGCTGTGCTGGATGTGCACGATCTCACTGCCGTGGGTCGCGCCGAGACCGAGCGCCTTCAGCGTCCACGTGGTGTGGTCGAAGCGGTACACGTGGGTGGGCGCATCGGCGCTATAAGCGTCGGCGAACGCCCAGGTGGGCGCGCCGAACATGGCGTCGGAACCGAAATCGACCAGCGCCCGCCTGCGCGGGAAACCCGGATATGCGGCCAGTACCCGATCCCTGGCCTCCGGCGCCCGGCGCGCGAAGAAGCCGTCGATGCCTGCGGCCGTGGTGGGCAGCATGGGGGGCTTGCCCCAGGCGAACATCGACGCCTCATGGCTGTTGGTCCCGATGATCAATGGGATTGTGGCCACCCGCCCCAAACGCGCCGCGTCGATCGGATGGTGCGGTAGCAGGTCGACACCGTGGGTCAGTCCGTACGCCAGGGTGGGTGTCTGGGCCGCGCTCTCCAACTGGATCTGACCGGCGGCGCGGCGCAGCTTGCGCTGCGGCAGCGCCTTGATCTCGTCGATCCCGACGCCGAGTTCGGCGAGGAACGCATGCGACTGGCGGGCCCTGCTCTCCCGGTCGGCGATCAGCGGGAGCGCCGGACTCTGCGCGATGGCCCGGTCGAACAGGCCCTCGGCGGCCGGGCTGGCCAGCAACGCGAGCACCGACGTCGCACCCGCCGATTCACCGAACACCGTCACCTGTCCGGCATCTCCGCCGAACGCTCCGATGTTCTCCCTGATCCAGCGCAGCGCCGCGAGCTGATCACGCAGACACAGGTTGTCATCGAAACCGGGCCCGAGATCGCCGAGCTCGAATCCGCCGAAGACGCCGAGCCGATAGGTCACGTTGACCACGACGACGTTGCCGTTGGCCGCCAGCCGGGAGCCGTTGTAGAGCTGAAGTTGGCCGGCGCCGTATACGAACGCGCCACCGGGAATCCACACCATCACGGGCAACGATGCGGACACATCGGGTGACCAGATGGTGACGGTCAGGCAGGCCTCGTCGCGCATCTTCGGGTCGTCGCGGCCGCCACCGACAAAGGAGCGACCCTGCGGCGGCAGCGGGCCGTGATCGATCGCGTCCCGCACCCCCGACCACGGCTGCAGCGGACGGGGCGCCATGAAGCGCAGATCGTCCACGGGTTGTTCGGCGTAAGCGACGCCGCGCCAGACGCCCACCCCGCCGTCGGTGGCGCCTCGGAGCAGTCCGTGGGTCGTCTCCACGATCGTCGTCAGTTCGGCGACAGGGGGCACCCCTGAATCGTAGTGTGGAAAGCTGAGCCCGGCTCGGACCAGGCGGCGGGTGCCGACACGCAGATGGGGTTGGTGGGGACGATGACCTTCAACGAAGGTATGCAGATCGACACGAGCACCACGTCGAGCAGTGGCGGCGGGCGGCGCGGCGGAGGCGGACGTGGCATCGCCGTCGGCGGCGGCCTCGGCGGACTGTTGCTCATCGTGGTCGCCCTCTTCCTGGGGGTGGATCCGGGCAGCGTGATGCCGCAGACCCAGGGCGGGGGCTATGACACCGAAGGGGTTTCCGCTCCGGGATTCGATCTGAGCCAGTGCAAGACCGGCGCGGACGCCAACGCGATCGTGCAGTGCCGGGTGATCGCCACCGGGAACTCGGTGGATGCCGTGTGGGCACAGCAGCTACAGGGTTATCAGCGGCCGCAGGTGCAGTTGTTCACCGGATCGGTGGACACCGGTTGCGGCCCGGCCACCAGCGAGGTGGGCCCGTTCTACTGCCCGTCGGACCGCACGGCCTATTTCGACACCGACTTCTTCGATGTGCTGCGAGATCAATTCGGTTCCAGCGGTGGCCCGTTGGCCCAGGAGTACGTCGTCGCCCACGAGTTCGGCCACCACGTCCAGAATCTGCTCGGGGTACTCGGGCGTGCGCAGCAGGACCCGCAGGGCCCGACCGGCGGCGGGGTGCGCACCGAGCTGCAGGCCGACTGCTATGCCGGGGTGTGGGCGCACTACGCGGCGATCACCAAGCAGGAGGGCACCGACGTGACGTTCCTGGAACCGTTGAGCGACAAGGATATCGCCGATGCGCTCTCGGCCGCGTCGTCGGTCGGCGATGACCGTATCCAGAAGCAGGCCACCGGCCGGGTGAATCCCGAGGCCTGGACGCACGGCTCCTCCGAGCAGCGGCAGAAGTGGTTCACGCAGGGTTACCGGACCGGTGACCCGAACAAGTGCGATACCTTCGCCCCCGGCGCATTGTGACCGAGGAAATCGTCCCCGACGACAAGGACTGGACCTGGGTGCTGACCCGGGCCTGCCCGGACTGCGGTTTCGACCCCGCGACCGTGCGACCTACCGGTGTCGCCGGCCGCATCCGCCGCGACGCCGCGGCCTGGGTGACCAGACTGGCGCAGCCGGATGTCCGGGTCCGCCCGGCACCCGGGGTGTGGTCGCACCTGGAGTACGGCTGCCACATCCGGGATGTGCACCGCATCTTCGATCACCGCGTGCAGTTGATGTTGACCGAAGTGGAGCCGAAGTTCCCGAACTGGGACCAGGACGCCACCGCGATCGCCGATGACTACGCGTCCCAGGATCCTGCCGCCGTCGCGGGTGAACTGTGCGCTGCGGCGACCACCGTCGCCGACCGCTATGACCGGGTCCCCGATGACGGCTGGAATCGGCGCGGATTACGCAGCAATGGAAGTGAATTCACCGTCGCCACCATCGCGGTCTACCACCTGCACGATATCGTCCACCACGCCTGGGACGTGTCTGGGACAGTTTCGCTGATTCACTGACCACGTTGCACACATCTGGTTAATGTGTTCAACATGGCGCGTCCCGGTTCCCGCTCACCGGCGCTGCTCGCCGCCACCGCGGACACCCTGCGCAGGCTGGGTCCCCGRCAGTTCAGCCTGACCGCCGTGGCCGAGGCCGCCGGAGTGTCACGCGGCACGGTGCACAACGCATACGGCAGCCGCGACCACGCCATCAAGGTCGCCCTCGACCACCTGGCAGCCGGTTTCGTCGACGCGATGGCCACCGAGGTGGACCGCCACGATCACCTGGCCGATCAGGTGGCGGCCGCGGCGGTACTCATCTGCGCACACCGCAGGCACTCGGATTCCATTGTCTCCGGCGGCATCAACGAGAGCATCCTGGTACTGCTGCTGCGCAATATCGGCGACGACCTGGTGACCCGCGCGGTGGCGCTGTGGCGGCAACGGGTCAAGGCTGCCCAGAGCTGCGGCGAGGTCGGCGCCGGAGTGGATCCCACCCGCGCCGGCGAATGGATCGTGCGGGTGCTCTTCAGTTTCGAGCTGCTTCCCCCGATGGGCGTCAATCTGGACAGCCCCCGGGCGGTGCGCACATTCGCGGCCGGCTTCATCATCGACGGACTGAACGGGAGACCCAGGTGAACGAGCCCGATCACGAGGTGGCCATCATCGGCGCCGGCCCCGGCGGGATCGCCTCGGCGCACTATCTGCGCCGCCAGGGCATCGATGATTTCGTCATCATCGAGCGCGGGGCAGATTTCGGCGGGACCTGGCGTGACAACCACTACCCCGGTCTGGCGGTCGACATCCCCAGCCTCTGGTATCAACTGTCCTTCGCACCGAACCCCGACTGGTCGCGCCTCTTCGCACCCGGACCCGAGCTCTACCGATACCTGCGCGACACCGCCACCCGGCTCGGTCTCTACGATCACCTGATCGCCGATGCCGAAGTCCTGCAACAACGCTGGGATGACACGGCCGGGTATTGGCGCCTCACCATCCGCGGTCGGCCCGAGCTCACCGCGCGCTTCCTGATCAGCTCGGTGGGCGGTTACGTCAACGCCAAACAGCGTGTCGACATCGACGGCACGGAGGACTTCGCGGGAACCATCCTGCGCCCCAATGCCTGGGACGACTCCTATGTCACCGCGGGTAAACGCATCGCGGTGATCGGCACCGGCTCCAGCGGGGTGCAGATCTCAGCCGCCCTGTCCGCCGAGGCGGCACAGCTGGACATCTACCAGCGCACCCCGGCATGGGTGCTGCCCAAGATCGACTTCGATCTGCCGCCGATACTGCAGCGGATCCTGCGGCTCCCCGGCGTGCTGGCGGGCGTGAACGCCGCCGGACGTCTGTTGATGGACATCGCGATGGTCGCGCCGATCGTGCACGTCTTCTCCCGGCTCCCGGACCGGATCCTGGTGCGGCTGATCCCGCTGTATGACGCCTACTGCCGGGGGCTGTACCGGCTGCTGTTGCGCTGCACCGTGCGTGACCCGGCGACCCGGGCGGCGCTGGTGCCCCGCTACGGCATCGTGGCCAAACGGCCGGTGATCTCCAGCGCGTTCTTCCGCGCGCTGAACAACCCGAACACCCGGTTGATCACCACCCCCATCGAGCGGATCACCCGCGACGGCGTGCAGACCGCCGACGGGGTGCACCGGCCCGCCGACCTGCTGGTGGCGGCCACCGGTTACGAACTGTGGACCGACCCCGAAACCTACCGTCCAGGAACGATTCTGGGCACCGACGGTTTCGACCTGGCCGAGTACTACCGCACCCACGGGATGGCCAGCTACGCAGGCACCGCCCATCCCCGGCTGCCCAACCGGTGGGAGATCGTCGGCCCGCACGGGTTCGTCGGCTTCGCCTGGTGCGATTTCGTCGAGACCATGGCCCGGCACGCGGCGCGGGTGATCGGGCAGACCCGGAGCCAGGGCTCCCAGGTCGCCGCGGTCACCCAGGAGGCGTTCACCCGCTGGAACGCCGATATGGCCCGGCGCGGCAAGACCGCGCACCTATACTTCACCGACTGCAACCCGGGTTTGCGCACCTACTTCGTCAACTCCCGCCGCGAAACGGTCTATCACCGCCCGCAGACCATCACCGCGGCACGGCGGTTCGCCCGCCGCGGGCCGCTGGACGACTACCGATTCAGCCGGCGCAGTGCGCAGGCATTGACCGAGGAGCAGCCCGCATGACCGAATTGCCGCTGGCCGGACGCGTTGCCTATGTCACCGGAGCCGCGCGCGGGCAAGGCCGTTCGCACTGTGTCCGGCTGGCCCGGGCCGGCGCCGACATCGTCGCGATCGACGCGTGCGGGCCGGTCGCGACCGGCAATGKATATCCCCCGGCGACCGCCGCCGATCTCGCCGAGACYGTCGCCCTGGTCGAGGGCGAGGGCCGCAAGATCCTGGCCCGCGAAGTCGACGTCCGCGATTCCGACGGGCAGCAGCGGGTCGTGGCCGACGCCGTCGAGCAGTTCGGCCGACTCGACATCGTGGTGGCCAATGCGGGTGTGCTGAATTGGGGCCGGCTGTGGGAGATCTCGCCGCAGCAGTGGCAGGACACCCTGGACATCAACCTCACCGGAGTGTGGAACACCATCCGGGCGGTCGTCCCACCGATGATCGAAGCCGGCAACGGCGGCTCGATCATCAACATCAGCTCGGCGGCCGGCATCAAGGCGGTACCCGGCTGCGGGCATTACTGCGCCACCAAGTTCGGGGTGGTGGCGCTGACCAACTCGCTGGCGATCGAACTCGGCCCGTACGGCATCCGGGTGAATTCGGTGCATCCCTATGGCACCGACACCCCGATGGGCAATGACGTGGCGATGTACCAGATGTTCGCCGACCACCAGACCTACATCCACAGCTTCTCGCCGGGCGCACTGCCGACCGATTCGCTGGCCGCACCCGACCTGGTGTCCGATATCGTGCTGTGGCTGGCCGGTGACGGCGCGTCACTGGTGACCGCGGCCCAGATCCCGGCGGACAAGGGCTATCTGAAGATCTGAGGCCTACTGGCGCGCCATCGCCAGGTTGAAACGCTGTTCGGCGGTGATGAGGTGGTCATGGTTGTCCTCGCCGATATCGAGTTGCACCCAGTCGATCTGACCGGTGAAGCGGTTGCCGGTCGGCCCGTAATCCGGTGAGGCCGGCGATCCGGTGTCCGATCCGACGTCGCAGGCTTCATCGGCGGAATAACCCATCGGGATGGTCTGCTCGACGCGCCCGGTGCCGACGGGCTTCCCGTCGTAGTACAGCGCCACGTCGCCACCCTTGGCCAGGCCGCCGCCGTCATAGGTGAACTCCATGCGCACCTGATGTTTTCCGGCCGGGATCGGTTCGTCGGCGGCCGTGATGTAATGCTCGATACCGAAGAAGTTGAAGCAGTACTTGAGCTTTCCCTCATGGGCGTACAGCGACCAGCCGCCCACGCTGCCGCCCTGGGTGATGATGACACCGTCGGCCCCGGACTCGGGAACCACGATGTTGGCCGTCACCGAGTACGACTTGTTCTTCAGGGTCAGCACCGCCCACTCGCTGACGCGCATGCCCTGGAACAACAATTGGGTGTTGCCGCGGATCAGCTGCGGGCGGCCGGCAATATCTGGGTTGATGCGTTCGAAGCCCCGGTCATCCAGTGGTACCACGTTGTACTTCACCGCTTCGATGAGCCAGAGACGTTGCAGTTCGGCAAGTTTCTGCGGATTCTCGGCGGCGAGATCGCGCGACTGCGTCCAGTCATCGGGGGCGTAGAGTTCCCACACGTCATCGTCGAACGGCGGCGGGGTGTCGGCCTTCCACGGTGTGCGGTGTTTTGTCACCGCGGTCCAGCCCTGGAAGTAGATGCCGCGGTTACCCATCATCTCGAAGTACTGGACCTCGTGGGTCTCGGGCGCCTCGGCGGACTGCAGCGTGCCCAACATGCTGACACCTTCCAGCGGCGCCTGCGCGATCCCGTTCACCTGCGTCGGCGCCGGAAGGCCCGCCGCCTCCAGGATTGTCGGCGCCACATCGATCACATGGTGGAACTGGGAACGGACCTGACCGGTGTCGGTGATCCCGTTGGGCCAGTGCACGATGGTGCCGTTGCGGGTACCGCCCCAGTGCGAGGCCACCTGCTTGGTCCACTGGTACGGCGTGCACAGCCCGTGCGCCCAGCCCACCGCGTAGTGGTTGTAGGCCTCCGGGGTGCCGAAATCGTCGATCTTGGACAGCAGGAACTCGGGTGTCTCGATGCCGGGCATGCCGTTGAGCGTCGTCATCTCGTTGAAGCAACCGTTGATCGTGCCTTCGGCCGAGGCCCCGTTGTCGCCGATGATGTAGTAGATCAACGTGTCGTCGAGGAAGCCGAGTTCCTCGATGGCGTCGACGACGCGGCCGACCTCGTGATCGGTCTGCTCCAGGAAGCCGGCGTAGATCTCCATCTGGCGCGCCAGCACCGGTTTCAGTTCCTCGGGCATGTCATCCCAGGCCGGGATCTCATCGTGCCGGGCGGTGAGCACGGCATCCCCGGGTACCACCCCTAGCTCCTTTTGTTCGGCGATGATTCGCTCCCGCAGCACATCCCAGCCGTCATCGAACTGGCCCTGGTACTTGTCCGACCACTCCTTGGACACCTGGTGCGGGGCATGCGTGGCGCCCGGTGCGAAGTACATGAAAAACGGTTTGTCGGGCAGCAGCGCCTTCTGCTGCCGCACCCAGGTGATCGCGCGGTCGGCGAGATCCTCGGTGAGCGTGTAGCCCTCCTCCGGCGAGCGGGGCGGCTCGACCGCTGTGGTGCCTTCGTAGAGTCCCGGGTAGTACTGGTTGGCCTCGCCGCCGACGAAACCGTAGAAGTACTCGAAACCCGAGCCGGTAGGCCACTGATGGAACGGGCCGACGGGGGTCACCTCCCAGCCGGGCACCTCATGACACTTGCCGAACTGCGCCGTCGAATACCCGTTGAGTTTCAGGGTTTCGGCGATCGGCGCCTTGTCCTTGGGCCGGATGCTGTTGTTACCCGGCGCCGAGGTCGCCATCTCGGTGATGGCCCCCATCCCCACCGAGTGGTGGTTACGTCCGGTCAGCAGCGCCTGACGCGTCGGCGAGCACAAGGCGGTGGTGTGGAAGCGGTTGAGCTTCACCCCACCGGCGGCCAGCCGCTCGGCCACCGGGGTGTGGCACGGGCCGCCGAATGCCGAGGACGCGCCGAATCCGACATCGTCGATGAGCACGATGAGCACATTCGGTGCCCCCGCCGGCGGCCGCAGCTCCCGGATGGGTGGGTACTTGGTGTTGGGATCCTTGGCGTCATAGGTGGTCAGCCCGACGTGCTTGGCGTCCGGGATGGGTAGTTGTTCGCGCGCCAGACTCATATCACCCATCCCATCAGCCGAACAGAACTGATGGGCACCCTACGTCCGTGACGCTCCGGCGTCTGCCGAAAGTCGCGCGCACCTACAGCCGGGACTGCTCCTTGATGCCGGTGTCGGTGGTACGCAGCGGGCGGATCAACCCGTCCTGGCTGAACGAGGCGAGCAGCTCGCCCTCTTCGGTGTGCACGGTGCCGCGCACATAGGACATCCCGGCACCGACCTGGGTGCTCTCATGGCCGTAGAGCAGCCAGCCCTGCCACTGCACGGGCTCGTGGAAGCTGACCGAGACGGTCATCGGTGCGGTCGACACCGTCAGGTGTGCCTGTGCGGTGCCGATGCCTTCGTGGGCGCGCATGGTGGTTGAAATCCCCAGGTGTCCGGTGAAATACGCAATCAGTGCCTTGGCCAGATCATCACGGGCCGGAATCGGATCGTAGTGCAACCAGGCGAACAACTCGGGTGGACCGACCTCGTCGGGGCTGTTGACGTCGACGACGTCCACCAGTCGCACCTGACGACCGTTCATCGCCATGATGCCCGGCTGGGCGTCGGCCGGAGCGACCACGTCCGCCTTGGGCAGCTGGTGGCGGATCACGTCACCGGAGGGCACATCGGTCAGCACGGTGATGGTGATGCACCGCTTGCCGTTCTGCGAGGCGGTCACCACCGCGGTCGCCGTCGAACGGCCCTCGGAGATGACGTCGATCTCGAGTTCCACCGGCGGGCCGACCAGCACGACGCGGGCGAAGACGGCAGATGCCGACCGCACCGACTTGTCCGGAAACCGTTTCGCCACCGCGACGATGGCCTGGGCCAGCACCTGGGTGCCTTCCACCACTTGACGATCGTCGGCACCGGCGAGGCCGGTCTGCGCGATGAAGCGGTTCTCGCCGTCGGGCTGCGGCTCGAAGAGCTCGAGCAGTCCCTCCAGCGTCCACAGCACCTGCTCCTGCGCCAGATCCGAAGTGGTCTTGTCCGATGTCGTCATGCGTCCCTTCCTGGTGGCTCTGCAAAAACGGTAACGTCATTCTCACGGGTTGCACAATGGTTCCGGTCCAGAGGGGGTCTGTAGATGGCCAAGTCGACGGCACGCACACCGGCAACCGCCGAGGAAGCCGAGTCACGGCCCGCCCGGTTCATGAAATCGGCCCTGGAGATCCTCGGGGAGACCGGCCGTACCGATTTCACCGTGCTGGCCGTCGTCGAACGCTCCAAGACGTCGTTGCGGTCGTTCTACCAGCACTACTCCACCAAGGATGAGCTGCTGCTGGCGCTTGTCGACAGGATCATGTCGGAGTCGGCGGCCCGCTGGCGCACCGACGTGGCGGACCTGGACGCGATCGCGGCGTTGCGCACCCTGGTCACCCGGATCAGCGCGCCGGCCGCGTCGACCAAACAGGACAGCATCAACCGCGGTCTAACCTTCTACAACGACCACCTCGCCGAGACGCTGCCGCGCGAGTACGCCCGCGTGCTGTCTCCACTTCACCTGCTGATCAGGGACATCATCGCCGCGGGCATCACCGAGGGGGTGTTCCGCGAAGCCTCGTCCACCGAGATCGACACCGCGTCCGCGCTCATCATGCAGACCGTGCTCGGCGCGCTGCGATTACGGGCGCTCGGCGCCGAACTCAACGGCGCTCCCGTCGAGGGCAGCCATATCTACGAGTTCTGCGTGCGAAGTCTGCTGCGCGACCCCGGTCAGCTCATCTGACGATCGTGGTAACGTCATTACCACTCCACGGAAACCAGCCTTTCAGGAGATGGAAATGCCCTCACGCACGTTGTCGTATCCGGTGTTCGACGCCGACAATCACTTCTACGAGCCCAAGGAAGCGCTGACGCAGTTCCTCCCGGACCACCGCAAGGGCGTCATCGACTACATCGAGGTGCGCGGCCGCACCAAGATCATGGTCCGTAACCAGGTCAGCGACTACATTCCCAATCCGACCTTCGAGGTGGTCGCCCGGCCCGGCGCCCAGGAGGACTACTTCCGGCACGGCAGCGGCGGCAAGAGCTACCGCGAGGTGATGGGCAAGCCGATGAAGGCCATCCCCGCGTTCCGCAACCCGGCGGCCCGCGTGGAGGTGTTGGACAGCCTGGGCCTGGACTACACGTTGATGTTCCCGACACTCGCCAGCCTGGTCGAAGAGCGCCTCAAGGACGACCCGGATCTGATCCTCGACATCGTGCACGCGCTCAACCAGTGGATGTACGAGACGTGGCAGTTCAACTACGAGGACCGCATCTTCTCCACCCCGGTGATCAACCTCGGCAACGTCGACCGCGCCCTGGAGGAACTCGAGTGGTGTCTGGAGCGCGGCGCCAAGACCGTCCTGGTCCGGCCCGCCCCGGTGCCGGGTTACCGCGGCAGCCGCTCGATGGGCGTCGAGGAGTTCGATCCGTTCTGGGACGCCTGCGTCAAGGCCGGCATCCCGGTGGCGATGCACGCCTCCGACAGCGGGTACTCGAACTACCTCAACGACTGGGAGCCCGCGACCGAGTTCAAGCCGTTCTCCCCCACGTCTTTCCGGATGGTCGCGATGGGCAAGCGCCCCATCGAGGACACCATGGCCGCGTTGGTGTGCCACGGCGCGCTGACCCGCAACCCGGACCTGCGCATCCTGTCGGTCGAGAACGGCGCCTCCTGGGTGCCCTACCTGCACTACCAGTTCAAGGACGTCTACTCGAAGATGCCGGACTCCTTCCCCGAGGATCCGATCCAGGCGTTCCGGCGCTGCGTGTACGTGGCACCGTTCTGGGAGGACAACTTCAAGGACATGGCCGATCTGTGCGGTATCGACCGCGTCATCTTCGGCTCCGACTGGCCGCATCCGGAGGGCCTTGCCGATCCGATCAACCTGGTGAGCGACCTGGAAGCCAACGGCCTGGACGAAGAGGGCGTGCGAAAGGTGATGGGCGCCAACTTGATCGACCTGTTCAAAGTTCCCAACCAGATCGTGCACAAGCCGGACGTGCCCGCCATGACGTTCGCCTGAGGAAGAGATCACCATGACCGCTGCGGCCAATCCGGAACAGATGCTGTTCGCCTCCACCGCGCAGGCCTTCCTGGAGAAGGAGGCGTCGCTGAGCAAGGTGCGCGAGATCCAGGGCGCTGGAGGTTCTTTCGACGCCACATGGTGGCAGCGTGCAGCCGAACTGGGCTGGGCGAGCCTGCTGGTACCCGAGGAACTCGGCGGCGGCAGCGTCTCCGGTGACGGCGTGGCCGACCTCACCCTGCTCGCCGAGCAGGCCGGGCGCACCGTCGCTCCCGGTCCGCTGCATCCGGTCAGCGTGGTGCTGGCCGGACTGGTCGAGGCCCCGGACGGCCATGAGGCGACGATCGAGTCGCTGGTGTCGGGTGAAGCGGTGGCGAGCTGGGCGGTCTATGAACCCGGGAAGCCGTTCTCTCCGTTGACGGCGGAGCTGACGGCCACGGCCACCGATGGTGGCTACCGGCTCGACGGCGTCAAGGACCGGGTCGAATCCGGCGATGCGGCCGACGTGCTGCTGGTCACCGCGACCCTGGACGGCGCGGTGCGGCAGTTCTTGGTGCCCGCCGACGCCGCAGGTGTGAGCGTGAAGACGCAGCGCTCGGTGGACATGGTGAAGCGTTACGCGCGAATCGCTTTCGACGGTGTCCAGATCGACGCCGCCGCAGTGGTCGGCACGGCCGAGCAGACCGCCGAGGTGATCGAACGCCAGCGCCAAGTTGCGCTGGTTCTGCAGTGCGCCGAGACCGTCGGCATCCTGGATGCGGTGCTGGCGATGACCAATCAGTGGCTGCTCGACAGGCACAGCTTCGGCAGGCCACTGGCCTCCTATCAAGCCCTCAAGCACCGCTTCGCGGATATGAAGCTGTGGTTCGAGGCCGCCAGGGCCACCACCGCCGGTGCCGCCGAAGCCGTCGGCGCACGGTCCCCGGAGGCACGTAAGTTCGTCAGCGTCGCAAAGGCCTATGTCGGCGAACGTGCCCCGGTGATGCTGCAGGACTGCGTGCAGTTGCACGGCGGTATCGGCGTGACCTGGGAGCACGACCTGCACCTGTATCTGCGGCGGGCAGCCCTCAACCGGGCGATGTTCGGCTCACCGGAGGACCACCACCGAGCCATTTTCGAACTGAGCCGAAAGGTTCCCGCATGACCGACACCGCGATCTCCACCCAGACCGATGAGTCCGTCGCCGATTTCAGCGCCAGGGCCCGGACGTGGCTGGCGGAGAACATGCCGCCGATCGACCCGGAGAATCCGCCGTTCATGGTGCGCGCCGACCAGCAGTCCTGGGATCGCGCCAAGGAACTGCAGCAGAAGTTGCACGCGGGCGGTTTCGCCGGCATCTGCTTTCCCCGCGAATAYGGCGGGCTAGGACTGGATCTGGCCTACCAGAAGGCGTTCAACGCCGAATGCCGCTCCTACGAGATGCCGCTGATCCTGAACACCCCGTCGTTCACCATCTGCTCGGCGACCATCCTGGATGTCGGCAGCGAGGACCAGAAGCGCGAGCGCATCTCGGCGGCCATCCGCGGCGAAGAGATCCTGTGCCAGCTGCTGTCCGAGCCCAGCGGCGGATCCGATCTGGCCGGGGTGATCACCCGGGCCGACCGGGTCGGCGACAAGTGGATCATCAACGGCGCCAAGACCTGGAGCACCAGCGCATTCGCGGCCGACTACGGCTTGATGCTGGCCCGCACCGACTGGACGGTGCCCAAACACGAGGGCCTCACCATGTTCCTGGTGCCCCTTTCCGCGCCCGGCATCACGATGCGCCGGATCACCGAGGTCAACGGCAACGAGGAGTTCTGCGAAGAGTTCTTCGACGGTCTCGAACTCGGCGATGATGCCGTCGTCGGTGCGGTCAACGACGGCTGGACCGTGGCGTCGCGCCAGCTGCATCACGAGCGGCGCGCCGTCGGAGGCGGATCCGAATTCGCCAGTGGCACAGGCGCGGAGAACGCCAGCGAGATGCCGCCCGATCACGTCGGGCTGGCGGAGGCCACCGGTCAGGGCAGCGACGCCCGGGTACAGGACCTGGCCGGTCGCGCGCTGGCGCGCCGTATCGTCAAAGATCAGCTCATCGACCACGTGTCCCGGTGCATCGCGGACGGCTCATTGCCGCCCAATGCCGGCACCTTGATCCGGTTGTTCCATGCCGAGACCACCGAACTCGAGGTCGACACCGCGCTGGCCATCGCCGGCACCGCGGGCGTCATCGACGAGGGCAGCGGTCTGCAGGAGATCGGTGTGCGCTATCTGTCCCGGCAGACCGGCTCACTGGGCGGCGGCAGCTCCGAGATGGCCCGCAACGTCATCAGTGAGCGGGTGCTCGGTTTCCCGCGTGAACCCGCCGCCGACCGTGGTGTGCCGTTCAATCAGGTCAAGCGCAACAAGACCTAAATCGTTTGCCCGTGCAGGGATGCCGCCAACATCATGGGTCCCATGCTCGATATCGATCGATTCATCAGCGATGGCTTCGTCAAGCTCGACGGGGCCTTTGACCGCGACCTCGGCCTGCGCTGCCAGGAACGGCTGTGGCGGACCACCGGTCTGGACCCGGCAGATCCCGCGCACTGGACGGAGTCACTGGTCCGGGTGACCGCCATGGCGACCCCGGAGTTCACCGCCTCGGCCAACACCGAGGTCCTCACCGCGGCGTTCGACGCCCTGGTCGGCGCCGGCGGCTGGCGGCCCCGGCTCGGGATGGGCACCTTCCCCTTGCGCTTTCCCAGCACCGAACCGCCGCGCGAAGCCGGCTGGCATGTCGAGGCGTCGTTCTACGACGCCGAGGGGCCGCGGCTGAGCCTGCGGTCCCGCGGCCGCGCGCTGCTGATGCTGTTCCTGTACTCCGATGTCGGACCCGATGACGCGCCCACCGCGATCCGGATCGGGTCTCATCGCGCCGTACCGAAGGTGTTGGCTCAGTACGGGTCCGAGGGCGCTCCGTGGATGTCGGTGTGTGAGCGGGTGGTGCCGGCGACCGAGGGCTGCGAGGTCGTGGCCGCCACCGGACGCATCGGCGACGTCTATCTGTGCCACCCGTTCGTGGTGCATACCGCGACCGCACACCGTGGCGCGGTCCCGCGGTTCATGGCGCAGCCGCCGCTGGAACCCACCGGTGAACTCGATCTGGAGGCCGCGCACCCCAGTCCGGTGGCCCGCGCGGTGCTGGACGGCCTCGACCGGACCGCCGCGTTCTAGAACAGGGTGGGGTGCGCCGGTGCCGTGACTTCGGAGGAAACGGCACCGGCGCGCGCCATGGGCCCACGCCCAGTCAATCGGTACCGGGTGAGCAGCGGCGCGACCCGGGCGCGCAGCTCATCGCGGTACTCCGGCGGGAGATAGGCCCCGCGCCGGTACAGACTCCGGTATTGGAAGACGAGTTCGGGATGTGCACGCTGCAGCCACTGCATGAACCACCCGCGCGTCGACCCGCGCAGGTGCAACCCGAACACGGTGGCGCCGGTCGCGCCGGCCTCGGCGATCGCTGCCAGCAGCGCGTCGAGATGCTCGGTGGAATCGGTCAGGCCGGGCAGCACGGGTGCGACCATCACGTGGCAGTTCAGGCCGGCATCGCGGATCGCGGAGATCAACGCCAGCCGCGCCTGCGGCGACGGTGTGCCGGGTTCGATGTCGCGCTGCAGGTCTGCATCGATGACCGCCAGCGAAATCGACACACTGGCGCCCGCGCCCTCGTGTTCGGCCTCGGCGATCAGCGGCAGATCGCGGCGCAGCAGGGTGCCCTTGGTCAGGATCGAGTAGGAGGTGCCGGATTCGGCGAGCGCGGTCAGGATGCCCGGCATCAGCCGGTACCGGCCCTCGGCCCGCTGATAGGGATCGGTGTTGGTACCGAGGGCCACCGTCTCGCGCGTCCACGAGGGCCGACGCAGCTCACGGGAAAGCACCTCGGCCACATTGGTTTTCACCACGACCTGGGTGTCGAAGTCCCCACCGGGGTCGAAGTCCAGATACTCATGTGTCGGCCGGGCAAAGCAGTACCGGCAGGCATGCGAGCAGCCGCGGTAGCCGTTGACGGTGTAGCGGAATGGCAGCATCGCCGCATTGGGCACCTTGTTCAGCGCGGATTTGCACAGGATCTCGTGGAAGGTGATCCCGTCGAACTCCGGAGTGCGCACGCTGCGGACGAAACCGAGCCGGGCCAGACCCGGCAGAGCGCCGTCGTCGGCGCGCACACTCTGACCGTCCCATCGCATGTCCTCATCGAACAATTGTTCGATGGCGTTGTCAAGCGCCGGTCAGGGGCGCGCTTCGAACACCAGGTTGAACGGGGTCTCGGCGACGCGCCGGAACAGGCTGAAGCCGCCGTCGTCGACCATCACCTCGGCCAGGCGGCGCTCGCCGGCCTGCGCCCCGAGCGCCGGCCCCTGCTGAGCCAGTGAGACCGGCACGCAGATCAGTGAGGACGCCCCGTAGAACACCCGGCTCACCGGATTGAGGTTGTCCGCCAGACTCTCCCCGGCGAACGGCTCCACGAGCAGGCAGTGACCATCGGGTTTCAGCGACCGCCGTGCATGTGCTGCCGCGCCGCCCGGGTCGGCCATATCGTGCAGGCAGTCGAAGAAGGCGATCAGGTCGTAGTCGCCACCTCGGTAACCGGTCGCATCGGCCACCTCGAAGGACGCGTTGGCGACACCCGCCTGCGCGGCGTGCTCACGCGCGGTGGCGATCGACTCATCGTGATAGTCGATCCCGACGAATTGTGAGTCCGGAAAGGCCTGCGCCATAAGGATTGTGGTGACACCGTGCCCACAGCCGATATCGGCCGCCTTCGCCCCGGCCGCGAGTTTGTCGACCACACCGTCGAGGGCGGGCAGCCAGGAATCCAGCAGATGTGCCCGGTAACCGGCCCGGAAGAACCGCTCCGTGCCGCGGAACAGGCACGGGTGGTGCTCGCCCCACTCCATGCCGGCGCCGGTCCGGAAGTTCTCCACCGCGAGCGATTTGACGTGGAACAGGTCCTCGACCACCGAGTAGCCGCCGGGCAGATCCACCGGCCCGTCCGGATCGGCCAGGCACAGCGCCTGCTCCTCGTTGAGGAAGTAGGTCCCGGTGGCGCTGTCGTATTCGACGTAACCGCCGGCGGCCTGATTGGCCAGCCACTCCCGCACATAGCGCTCGACCGTGCCGGTGCGCTCGGCCAGTTCCGCCGAGGTCCACCGTCCCTCGGCCAGTGCCGCATACAGGCCGAGCTCATCGCCGATCAGCACCAGCATGGCGCTCATCGACGCCCCGAGATCACCGACCGCCTTGTTCAGAAATGCCTGGAGTTTGGCTTCGTCGACGGCCATGACAGGCTCCTTCGCCCGCGGCACCCGGGCGGATGCCCGCACAGTGCGAACTTACTCCGAGCCGGGGGCGGCCACGGTGAAATGCGCAAGCGGGTGCCGCTGGCAGCAAACCGATGTCAGGCGGCGCCGATCACCACTGGGTGCCCTGGCAGGTGACGCTGTACGGGTTGTCCTGCGCGGCGATGATCTGGTCGCCCGCGGCAACCTCACAATGGGCGTTCGGAGGGCCGACCGACCCCTTCGTCGTGCTGCTGACCTGCAGGATGGCCCACTGCGGATCGGCCAGCGTGGTCTCGAACACCCACGGCGCCTCGGGACCGACGGTGATGGTCTCGCGTTTGGCGTATGCATACGCATCGGCGTTGTAGGCGTCCTTGCTCGGCGGCTGCGCCGTCACGTAGAACACCTGGAACTGGTAGGGCGCTCCCGAGGTCAGCGTGTAGCGCACCACCTGACCGTCCGGCTCGGCACTGGCCGTCGCGGTACCGAAGGCGAGCGCCGCGCCCGCCACCATCGCTGCCGCGCCGGCGGCTGCTCCTACCTTGCTCGTGGTTTTTCGCATGCCCATCACATCGCCGGACGCTACCGGATCGTTACAACAAGCAGTCCGGCACCGTCCGAACCCCGTCCGAACGGCGCCTTGTACCCGTTAATCGCCGAAGAACACCGATTGAGCAACAGGTTAATTTGTTCGTCACATAGAGAAATTTCACAGAAACCTAGGCGTCCTAACGTGCCGATTCGACACCCACTCGGGTTCCGAAAGTTCTGACGATGCAGTGAAATCGAAGGAAAGGCCTTAGATGCGACTCCCCCGACCGATGTTCAACAGATCAGCATTGATAGCGGGGAGTGTCGTGGTCACCGCCTCGATGGTGCTCTCCGCGTGCGGTAGCAAGGCCAGCGACGAAGAGGGCGCTGCTGCTGCCTCCTGCGTGGACACCTCGGGCTCCACCGTCAAGGTCGGCTCGCTGAACTCACTGTCGGGCACCATGGCCATCTCCGAGGTCACCGTGCGCGATGCCATCAAGCTCGCCGTCGACGAGATCAACGCCGCCGGCGGAGTGCTGGACAAGCAGATCCAGATCGTCGGCGAGGACGGCGCGTCCGAACCCACCGTGTTCGCCGAGAAAGCCGAGAAGCTGATCAGCAGTGACTGTGTCGCCGCCGTTTTCGGTGGCTGGACCTCGTCGAGCCGCAAGGCCATGCTGCCGGTGTTCGAGAGCAACAACTCGCTGCTCTACTACCCGGTGCAGTACGAGGGCCTGGAGTCGAGCAAGAACATCTTCTACACCGGCGCGACCACCAACCAGCAGATCGTGCCTGCGCTGGACTACCTGAAGGAAAAGGGCACTAAGTCGCTCTACCTGGTGGGCAGTGACTACGTCTTTCCGCAGACCGCCAACCGGATCATCAAGGCGTACGCCGAGGCCAACGGTATCGAGATCAAGGGCGAGGACTACACGCCGCTGGGCTCCACCGATTTCTCCACCATCATCAACAAGGTCCGCACGGCCGACGCCGACGCGGTGTTCAACACCCTCAACGGTGACTCCAACGTGGCGTTCTTCCGCGAGTACAAGAACGTGGGCCTGACCCCGCAGGCGATGCCGGTGGTCTCGGTGTCGATCGCCGAGGAAGAGGTCGGCGGTATCGGCGTGCAGAACATCACCGATCAGCTGACCGCGTGGAACTACTACCAGACCATCGACACCCCGGTGAACAACGCGTTCGTCGCCGCCTACAAGAAGGCCTACGGCGCGAACAAGCCCACCTCGGATCCGATGGAAGCCGCCTACGTCTCGGTGTACCTGTGGAAGAACACCGTCGAGAAGGCAGGCTCGTTCGACGTCAAGGCGATTCAGGACAATGCCGGCGGGGTCAGCTTCGACGCCCCCGAGGGCAAGGTGACCATCGACGGCGAGAACAACCACATCACCAAGACCGCGCGTATCGGCGAGATCAAGCCCGATGGACTCATCTACACGGTGTGGGAGTCCCCCGGCCCGATCGAGCCGGACCCGTACCTGAAGTCCTACCCGTGGGCCGCCGGACTCTCCGGTTAACACATGGATGTCCTGATCGGACAGCTGGCAACAGGATTGAGCCTCGGCTCGATCCTGTTGCTCGCTGCACTAGGCCTCTCACTGACATTCGGTCAGATGGGCGTCATCAACATGGCGCACGGCGAATTCATCATGGCCGGCTGCTACACCGCCTATGTGGTACAGCAGGTCATTTCGAACACCGGGGCCTCACTGTTGATCTCACTGGTCGTCGGCTTCCTCGTCGGCGGCGCGATGGGTGTACTGCTGGAAGTCACGCTGATCCAGCGGATGTATGACCGGCCCCTGGACACCCTGCTGGTGACCTTCGGTGTCGGCCTGATCCTGCAGCAGATCGCCCGCGACATCTTCGGCGCACCGGCGGTCAACGTCGTTGCACCGGAATGGCTTTCCGGCGGTGTGGAGATCCTGGGCGCGGTGGTACCCAAGACCCGCATCTYCATCCTGGTGCTGGCCGCGGTGGCCGTCGTGGCACTGGCGACGGCGCTGAAGGCCAGCCCGATGGGCCGGCGGATCCGGGCGGTCGTGCAGAACCGGGATCTGGCGGAGACCAGCGGCATCTCGTCACGGCGCACCGACATCACCACGTTCTTCATCGGTTCCGGGCTGGCCGGGGTGGCCGGGGTGGCGTTGACGCTGATCGGCTCGACGAGCCCGACCACCGGGCAGAGCTATCTGATCGACGCCTTCCTGGTCGTGGTGGTCGGTGGCCTGGGACAGATCAAGGGCACCGTCATCGCCGCACTGGGCCTCGGTTTCCTGAATTCGTTCATCGAGTACAGCACCACGGCCTCGCTGGCCAAGGTGATTCTGTTCGTGATCATCGTGTTCTTCCTGCAGGTGCGCCCACAGGGCCTGTTCACGGTTCGAACGAGGAGTCTGGTGTGAAACAACTCATCGGTCGTTGGCAGACATGGGCCGGCTTCGGTGTCGGCGCCATCGTGTTGTTCGGTCTGGCCCCCGCCATCCTCTCCGATTTCCGGCTGGGTCTGTTCGCGAAGTTCCTGTGCTTCGCGATCGTCGCCGTCGGGATCGGATTGGCTTGGGGCCGTGGCGGAATGCTGGTGCTGGGCCAGGGCGTGTTCTTCGGCCTCGGTGGCTACATCATGGGCATGCACCTGAAGATCTCGGATGCGGCGCTGACCGATCAGGACGTGCCGGACTTCATGCAGATCGCCGGCGTGCGGGAACTGCCCGGCTACTGGCAGCCGTTCGCCTCACCGGTGGTCACCCTGGTGGCCATTGTGGTGATCCCCACCGGGATCGCCGCCCTGCTCGGCTTCGGCGTCTTCAAACGGCGGGTCAAGGGTGCCTATTTCGCGATCCTGTCCCAGGCGCTGGCGGCCGCGCTGGCCATCTTGCTGATCGGGCAGACCAGTGTGGGTGGCAGTAACGGACTGACCAACTTCCGCACCTTCTTCGGGTTCTCCCTCAAGGATCCGGTGAACAAGCAGATGCTCTACTTCATCGCGGCAGCGGTGCTGCTGCTGTCGGTAGCAGTGGTCCGGCAGCTCATGCAGAGCCGGTACGGGGAACTGCTGGTCGCGGTGCGCGATGGCGAAGAGCGGGTGCGCTTCCTGGGCTACGACCCGGCGAATATCAAGGTGGTGGCCTATGTGGTCGCCGCGCTGTTCGCCAGCATCGCCGGCGCACTGTTCGCGCCGATCGTCGGGTTCATCGCGCCGTCGCAGGTGGGTGTTCTGCCCTCGATCGCCTTCCTGATCGGGGTGGCCATCGGCGGACGCACCACCCTGCTCGGGCCGGTGCTCGGCGCAATCGGTGTGGCATGGGCGCAAACCCTGCTGTCGGAACGCTTCCCGTCGGAGTGGACCTACGCGCAGGGCCTGCTGTTCATCGTCGTGGTCGGCTTCTTCCCGGCCGGGCTGGCCGGCCTTGGCGTGTTCCTGCGGCGCCGGCGCAAGGGCAAACCCGATGCCGAGCCAGAACCGGTCCCCCTGCCCGATCCCGACCCGGAACCAGAGAAGGCCGGAGCCAACGTATGAGCGCAGTAGAAACCGAAGTGCACCCCGAACCCGCCGCCGGCGGCAACGTCGGCATGGGTACCCAGTACCTGGAAGTACGCGGGCTCACCGTCGATTTCGACGGATTCAAGGCCGTCACCGATGTGGACCTGACGCTGTTCCAGGGCGATCTGCGCTTCCTCATCGGACCCAACGGCGCCGGCAAGACCACCGTGATCGACGCGATCACCGGTCTGGTGTCCGGCACCGGGTCGGTCAGCAAGTCGGGCGTGGAGCTGCTCGGCAAGAAGGTGCACCAGATCGCGCGGCGCGGGGTCGGGCGAACCTTCCAGACGGCCAGCGTGTTCGAGCAGCTGACGGTCTTGCAGAACCTGGACATCGCGGCGGGAGCCGGACGCTCGGCCTGGAGCCTGCTGCGCAGGCGGTCGGGAATCCTGCCCTCCATCGAAGAGGCTTTGGAGACAACGGGATTGGCCGACCTGGCCGACAAGCCGGCCGGCGTGCTGGCGCACGGCCAGAAGCAGTGGCTGGAGATCGGCATGCTGCTGGTGCAGAACGCCGATGTGCTGCTGCTCGACGAACCGGTCGCCGGGATGAGTCACGAGGAACGCGAGGAAACCGGAAACCTGCTGCGCCGCATCGGCGGTGAGCGCACCGTGGTGGTCGTCGAGCACGATATGGACTTCATGCGGGCGTTCGCGACGTCGGTGACGGTGCTGGCCCGCGGTCAGGTGATCGCCGAGGGTTCGGTGGCCGAGGTGCAGGCCAACCCCCGCGTGCAGGAGGTCTATCTCGGCACGGCGGCGGCGGGCACCGAGGGTGTTCCCGATGAACTCAAGGAGGAGTCCTGATGCTCGAACTCGTCGACGTCAGGACCGGTTACGGCCGCTCCGAGGTCATTCACGGGGTCACCCTCGAAGTGCCCTCCGACGGGGTGGCCGCGGTGATGGGCCACAACGGGGCGGGCAAGACCACCCTGCTGCGCGCCGCGGTCGGATTGCTGAAATGCAGTGCGGGCAAGGTGCTCTTCGACGGTCAGGACATCACCAAGCTGCGGCCCAGTGCCCGGGTGGCCAGGGGCCTGGCCTATGTGCCGCAAGGTCAGCAGTCCTTCGGCCAGCTGACCACCGCCGAGAACCTCCAGGTGGTGGCCGACGGACGCAAGAATGGCAAGAAGCTGATCGACGAGCAGCTCGACCTGTTCCCGGCCCTGAAGGAACTACTGACCCGTCGCGCCGGCCTGCTCTCCGGTGGTCAGCGCCAGCAACTGGCCATCGCCCGGGCTCTGATCACCACGCCGAAGTGCCTGATCCTCGACGAACCGACCGAGGGCATCCAGCCGTCGGTGGTGGCCGAGATCGAGGCCGCGATCACCGCATTGACGGCCCGCGGCGATCTCGGTGTGCTGCTGGTCGAGCAGCACATCGGTTTCGCCCTGGAGTCCGCGCAGCGCTACTACATCCTGGAGGCCGGCCGGGTGACCTCCAGCGGTACCGGCGGATCCGCCTCGGAGGCCGAGGTGCGTGCGGCCATGGCCATCTAGAGCTCGAGCAGCACCGTCACCGGCCCGTCGTTGACGAGTTCGACGCTCATGTGCGCCCCGAACACGCCGGTCTGCACCGGCGCACCGAGTGCGCGCAGGGCATCGGCGAACCCATCGACGAGCGGTTCGGCGACCGGGCGTGGTGCGGCGGCGTTCCATGACGGTCGGCGGCCCTTGACGGTGTTGGCGTACAGAGTGAACTGGCTGACCACCAGGATCGGCGCACCGGTATCCGCGGCGGCCTGCTCATCGTCGAGAACGCGCAGCCGCCATAGCTTTTCGGCCATTTTGGCGGCCAGGGCTGCGTCATCGGTGTGGGTGATGCCGACCAGGGCGAGCAGACCCTGACCGGACGGCTCGATCTGCCCGACGGTCGCGCCGTCCACCACCACCCGCGCCGAAGTCACGCGTTGCACCAGAACTCGCATGCACCGACCCTAGAGTGTTCCCATGACGTCATCGGGCGGGCCACGCATCATTGCCGAACAGGGCGGCCTGGTGGTCGCCGAGGACGGCGCGCACGTACTGGTCATCGACCGCGGCAGCGGCCTCACCCAGATCGGGGCGTTCGTGCTTCTGGTGATCACCCTGGTGTTCGGCGGCTTCGGCATCGTGTCGACGTCGATGGCCCTGCGTGGTGGCGAGAGCAACCCGCCGTTGGTCCTGGGCCTGGTGATTCTCGCGGTCGGCATCCTCGCCGCGGCGGCCCTGGCCTTCACCGTCCGCTCACTGCGCCGCATCCGGTCGGCGCCGTTGAGTGCCTTCGTGCCGGTGGCCGTCTTCGACCGCAGCGACCGCACGTACCGGGACGGGGTGGGACAGGTCGTCGGCAGCCTGGAACAGGTGCGCTTCGAGAAGCGGATGCAGATCGGTTCCAGCTCACCGAAGCTGGTGGCCGTCACACCGCACGGCGCTTATGTTCTCAAGCGCGGGAACCCGTTCGGCGGACGCATCCACGGTATGGACGCGGTGCTGTCCACCGCGATCTTCGGCCCGGAGCGCTAACCCAGGCGGCGCAGCACCTCCGCGGCCACCGCATCGATCGCGATGTCGACCTGCTCGCCGGTGCCGAGGTCCTTCACCCCGATGGTGCCCGCCTCGATATCGCGGTCCCCGGCCACCAGTGCGATGGCGGCACCGGAGCGGTCCGCGCCGCGCATCGAGGCCTTGAGACTGCGGTCACCATAGGCAAGATCGACACGAATGCCGTTGGCGCGCAGAGCTGAAGCCAGCTTCGCCAGTTCGAGCTTGGCCGTCTCCCCCAGCGGCACGCCGTAAACGTCCACCCGGTTGGCGGCGCCGACGGTCTTGCCCTCGGCCTTGAGCGCCAGCACCGTGCGGTCCACGCCGAGCCCGAACCCGATACCGGACAGATCCTGCCCGCCGAGCTGACCCATCAGGCCGTCGTAGCGGCCTCCGCCGCCGATACCGGACTGGGCGCCCAACCCGTCGTGCACGAATTCGAAGGTCGTCTTGGTGTAGTAATCCAGCCCGCGCACCATCCGCGGGTTCACCACATAGGGCACCCCGAGCGCGTCCAGATGGGCCAGCACGGTCTCGAAGTGCGCCTTGGCGACATCGGAGAGGTGATCGAGCATCAACGGCGCAC
The DNA here is from genome assembly GCF_056400845.1 of Mycobacterium sp. P4_H6. NCBI lineage: Bacteria > Bacillati > Actinomycetota > Actinomycetes > Mycobacteriales > Mycobacteriaceae > Mycobacterium > Mycobacterium sp. P4_H6. Next base: position 146,191 of record NZ_JBFUKN010000002.1, read on the forward strand.
CGGCCGTCATCTCCCGGACCGCGGGACGCTTGTCGTCGAGCACCCGCAGCGGGTTGATCTCGGCGCGGCGCCGGGTCTCCTCGTCGAGGTCGAGCGTGAACAGGAACTCCTGCAACAACTCCCGGTACTGCGGCCGGCAGGTCTCGTCGCCGAGTGAGGTGATCTCCAGGCGGAAGCCGTCCAGCCCGAGGGACCGGAAGCCACCGTCGGCCACCGCGATCACCTCGGCGTCCAGCGCCGGGTCGTCGACGCCGATGGCCTCCACGCCGACCTGTTGGAGCTGGCGGTAGCGTCCGGCCTGCGGGCGCTCGTACCGGAAGAACGGGCCCGCGTAGCAGAGTTTGACCGGCAGCTGCCCGCGGTCCAAACCGTGCTCGATGACCGCGCGCATGACACCGGCGGTGCCCTCCGGCCGCAGTGTCACCGAACGCTCCCCGCGGTCGGCGAAGGTGTACATCTCCTTGCTGACCACATCGGTGGACTCGCCGACGCCCCGGGCGAACAACGCGGTGTCCTCGAAGATCGGCAGCTCGACATCGCCGTATCCGGCGCGCCGGGCCGCTTCCAGCAGGCCGTCGCGCACCGCCACGAATGCCGCGGAGTCGGGCGGCAGGTAGTCGGGCACCCCTTTGGGAGCCTTGAAATCAGTCACAGAGTCAGACCTTCGAGGAACGGGTTGGTTCGGCGTTCGATGCCGATGGTGGATTTTTCGCCGTGGCCCGGTAGTACCACGGTGTCGTCGTCGAGCACCAACAGTTTTGTCACGATCGACGTCAGCAGTTGACGCCCGCTTCCGCCCAGCAGATCACTTCGGCCGATCGCACCCTTGAACAAGGTGTCGCCGGTGAAGGCATGCTGCACGATCCCCGCGTCGGCGAGCTCACCCCCGATCCGGAACACCACCGACCCGGGCGTGTGCCCGGGCGTGTGGTCCACCGTCACGGTGATATCGCCGAGGTCCAGCTGCATACCGTCGTCGACCAGCTCGATGACCTGGCGCGGTTCGGAGAAGAACGCGGACACTGCGCGCTTACCGAATCCCAGCATCAGCGACTGTGCCCGGCCTGACGCAGTGAGATCCATGATCGGATCGGTGAGCATCGCGCGGTCCTCGGGATGGATGTAGACCGGGCACCCGTAGGTGTCGGCCACCTTCTGGGCCGACCACATGTGATCGATGTGGCCGTGGGTCAGCAGTACCGCCGCCGGGGTGAGCCGGTGTTCGTCCAGGATCGTGCGCAGCCTGCCGAACGCCGACTGACCGGGGTCGACGATGACGGCGTCGGCTCCCGCGTGCGGTGCCAGCACGTAGCAGTTGCACGCCAGCACCCCCGCAGGGAATCCGGTGATCAACACCGGGCAAGTTTCCCACGTCCAGTTTCCCGACCGGTATTCGCGCGGGTCGCACGGCCCGCACTCAGAATCGCCTGGCACACTCGGTGCCGATGTGAACGCGCAGCCGACGCTGCGCAGACCCGAGGAGGACAGCGGCGGTGCCGACCAACGAACAGCGACGGGCAGCGGCCAAGCGCAAGCTCGAGCGCCAACTCGAACGCCGGGAGCAGCGCGCCAAGAGGCAGCGTCTGATCACCATCATCGCCTCGGTGACCGGCGTGCTCGTGGTGGTCGGCGCGGTGGCCGCCACCGTCATCATCACCAACAAGGACTCCGCGACCACCGCCTCGGCCTCCACCACCACCAGCGTCGATCCCGGCGCCCCGCAGCCCGCCGCAGACGGCAAGCTGCCCGCGTTCGTGGCACCGGCCGGTCTCGGCCAGGACTGCCAGTACCCGGCGGCCGCCGAGGCCAGCAGGAAGGTCAACCCGCCGCGCACCGGCGCGATCCCGATGGACGAGGCCGAGATCAGCGTCAGCATGGCCACCGATCAGGGCAACATCGGCCTGATCCTCAACAACGCCCAGGCGCCGTGCACCTCGAACAGCTTCGCCAGCCTGGCCGGGCAGGGCTACTTCAACGACACCCCGTGCCACCGACTGACCACCAGTGACAGCCTGTCGGTCCTGCAGTGCGGTGACCCGACCGGACAGGGCACCGGCGGTCCGGGCTACGAATTCGCCAACGAGTACCCGACCAACCAGTACCAGCCGGACAACCCGGCGCTGCAGCAGCCGGTGCTCTACCCGCGCGGCACGTTGGCCATGGCCAACGCCGGCGCCGGCACCAACGGCAGCCAGTTCTTCCTGGTCTACAAGGATTCGCAGTTGCCGCCGAACTACACCGTGTTCGGCACCATCGACGAGACCGGCCTGGCCACCCTGGACAAGATCGCCGGCGCCGGGGTGGAGGGTGGCGGCCAGGATGGTCCGCCGGCCACCAAGGTCCAGGTGAAGACGATCCAGCTGGACTGAGTCGATGAGCGTCCCGCCGTACGGGTCCCACCCGCCCGGCTACCCACCGGCCTACGGCTATCCGCCTCCGCCGAGGCCGACCAATGCACTGGCCATCGCCTCGCTCATCTGCGCCTTTTTGCTGGCGCCGCTGGGCATCGTGTTCGGCCACATCTCGCTGTCGCAGATCAAGCGCACCGGGGAGGACGGACGCGGGCTGGCCATCGCAGGCCTGGTGATCGGCTATCTGCTCACGGTGCTGGGGGCGCTGGTCCTGGTCTTCACGTTCGTGGTGACGCGGGCGATCGTCGAGGACATCCGCCAGTACAACCCGAACGCGCCGGGCTACACCGCCCAGCCGGGTATCCCCGCCGAGGCGCTGCCGCCGTTCAAGCCGCCGGCCACCCTGGGCTCCAACTGCCAGTACCTGAAAACCTCGGAGCCGGCCGCCAAGCCGGTGCAGCCGCCGAGGATGGGTCGGGTGCCGACGACCCCGGCGACCGTGACCGGCGTGATCACCACCGACCAGGGGGCGATCGGTGTGCGGTTGAACAACGCGCAGGCGCCGTGCACGGTGAACAACTTCGCCAGCCTGGCCCAGAAGGGCTACTTCAGCGGCACCGACTGTCACCGGCTGACCACGTCTGCCGAGCTCGGGGTGCTGCAGTGCGGTGACCCGCTGGGAACCGGCAAGGGCGGACCGGGCTACCAGTTCCCCAACGAGTACCCGACCAATCAGTACCGGCTGACCGACCCCGCGGTGAAGATCCCGGTGATCTATCCCCGGGGCACGCTGGCCATGGCCAATGCCGGCCCCGGCACCAACGGCAGCCAGTTCTTCCTGGTGTACCAGGACTCCGAGTTACCGCCCACCTACACGGTATTCGGCACAATCGACGGTCCCGGACTCGAGGTGCTGGATCGGATCGCCGCCGACGGCGTCGGCGACGGCAGCGATGACGGTAAGCCGGCCACCCCGGTCACCATCGAGAGGGTGCAGGTGCAGTGAACGTGGTGCGTCAGCTGTCCACGAGCTTGGACTGGATGTAGAACTCGACGTTCTCGCCCTCGACCTTGGTGACCTTGACGTTGGCGACGTAATCACCGTCCGGGCCGGTGAACGTGCATTCGAACTCGGTGCCCGCCTCGGCCTTGACGCCGTCCGGGCAGGTGACGTCCTTCGGGGTGAAGCCGGTTTCCTTGGAGACCAGGTCGGTCACCGATTGCGCGGCGCCCTCGGGCTTGATGGTGGACCCGCAGCCGGTGACGACCAGGGCCAGCGACGCAAGAACGATCATGAACGCTGTACGCATCCGCGCAGTATTGCACCTAGGCCGCTGACGTGACCCGATACACGTCGTAGACGCCTTCGACATTGCGCACCACGTTCAGCACATGCCCGAGATGTTTGGGGTCACCCATCTCGAAGGTGAACCGGCTGATCGCCACCCGGTCATTGGAGGTGGTCACCGACGCCGACAGGATGTTGACCTTCTCGTCGGCGAGCACCCGGGTGACATCGGAGAGCAGACGATGCCGGTCCAGAGCCTCCACCTGGATTGCGACCAGGAACACCGAGGACGGCGACGGGGCCCACTGCACCTCGATGATGCGCTCGGACTGGTCTTGCAGCGACTGCGCATTCGTACAGTCGGTGCGGTGCACGCTGACACCGCCGCCGCGGGTGACGAACCCCATGATGACGTCGCCAGGTACCGGGGTACAGCACTTGGCCAGCTTGGTCAGCACTCCCGCCGCGCCCGGCACCGAGACGCCGACGTCATCGCTGGTGCGTTGGCGCACCGGCATGGTCGCCGGGGTCGAGCGTTCGGCGATCTCGTCTTCGGCCTCTTCGTCACCGCCGAGTTGAGCCAGCAGCCGCTGCACCACGTGGCGCGCCGAGGTGTGCCCCTCACCGACCGCGGTGTAGAGCGCGGAGACGTCGGCGTAGTGCAACTCGCGCGCCAGCGCGCTCATCGAATCGCCGTTCATCAACCGCTGCAACGGAAGTCCGCCGCGGCGCACCTCCTTGACGATGGCGTCCTTGCCGRCTTCCAGTGCCTCTTCGCGGCGCTCCTTGGCGAACCACTGCCGGATCTTGGCCTTGGCGCGCGGTGACACCACGAAGGTCTGCCAGTCCCGTGACGGCCCGGCGTTGGCGGCCTTGGAGGTGAAAACCTCGACCTGGTCCCCGTTTTCGAGTTTGCGTTCCAGCGCCACCAACCGGTGGTTCACCCGGGCACCGATACAGCGGTGGCCCACCTCGGTGTGCACGGCGTAGGCGAAGTCCACCGGCGTGGAACCGGTGGGCAGGGTGACCACGTCGCCCTTGGGGGTGAAGACGAAGATCTCCTGCACGGCAAGGTCGTAACGCAGCGATTCCAGGAACTCGCCGGGGTCCGCGGCTTCCCGCTGCCAGTCCAGCAGTTGGCGCATCCAGGCCATCTCGTCGATCTCGGACGATGTGCTTCCCGCCGGTAAACCGTTGCGCCCCTTGGCTTCCTTGTAGCGCCAGTGCGCGGCGATACCGAACTCGGCGGTGTCGTGCATCTCGTTGGTGCGGATCTGCACTTCCAGGGGTTTGCCCTCCGGGCCGATCACCGTGGTGTGCAGCGACTGGTATACGCCGTAACGCGGCTGGGCGATGTAATCCTTGAAACGGCCGGCCATCGGCTGCCACAGCGAGTGCACCACACCCACGGCGGCATAGCAGTCACGCATGTCGTGGCACAGGATCCGCACGCCGACCAGATCGTGGATATCGTCGAAGTCGCGGCCCTTGACGATCATCTTCTGATAGATGGACCAGTAATGCTTGGGCCGGCCCTCCACCGAGGCGTTGATCTTCATGGCGGCCAGCGAGGAACCGATCTCGGCCCGCACCCGGGCCAGGTAGGTGTCGCGCGACGGGGCGCGATCGGCCACCAGTCGGACGATCTCCTCGTACCGTTTGGGGTGCAGGATCGCGAACGACAGATCCTCCAGCTCCCATTTGACGGTCGCCATCCCCAGCCGATGGGCCAGGGGCGCAATGACTTCCAGGGTTTCACGAGCCTTGCGGGCCTGCTTCTCCGGCGGCAGGAAACGCATGGTGCGCATGTTGTGCAGCCGGTCGGCGACCTTGATCACCAGCACCCGCGGGTCGCGCGCCATCGCGATGATCATCTTGCGGATGGTCTCGCCCTCGGCGGCACTGCCCAACGCGACCTTGTCGAGTTTGGTCACGCCGTCGACGAGGTGGCCGACCTCGCTGCCGAAGTCGTCGGTGAGGGCCTCCAGCGAGTACCCGGTGTCCTCGACGGTGTCGTGCAGCAGCGCAGCGACCAGCGTGGTGGTGTCCATGCCCAACTCGGCCAGGATGTTCGCCACGGCGAGCGGATGAGTGATGTAGGGATCACCGGAGCGGCGCAACTGGTCGGCGTGGCGCTCCTCGGCGACGTCGTAGGCGCGCTGCAGGATCGCCAGATCGGCCTTGGGGTGGAACTGCCGGTGCACCGCGACCAGCGGTTCGAGCACCGGGTTGACCAGGCTGCGCTGCGACGTCATCCGCCGCGCCAGCCGCGCGCGCACGCGTCGCGACGCGCTGATCTTCGAGGTGTCCGGCGGGGTGGTCTCGCCCGCAGGCGCGGGCGCGACGACCTGTCCGCTACCGGAATCCTCCGCCACGTTCACCTCCCAGCCGGTTGGAGTTCTGCGCCTGAGATCCGACAATAGTCCTCAGTCGGTGATGAGGCTGGTGACCTGTAGTGGTTGCACCGCGGCGCGTCCGTTCAGAGCGGACAGTTCGAGCACCACCGCCGCGCCTGCCACCCGGGCACCGCCCTTTTCCAGCAGCCGCGCCGCCGCGGCCAGCGTGCCGCCGGTCGCCAGCACATCGTCGATCACCAGAACGCTGCGGCCGGCCAGATCGATACCGTCGGCGGGGATCTCCAGCGTGGCCGACCCGTACTCCAGGTCGTACTGCACGGTGTGCACCGGGGGCGGCAGCTTGCCGCCCTTGCGGACCGCGAGCACTCCGGTGCCCATCTTGAGTGCGACCGCGGCGCCCAGCAGGAATCCGCGGGCGTCCACCCCGGCGATCAGATCCACCCCGTCGGCGACCTCGGCCAGCGCGTCGGTGACCACGGCCAGTCCACGCGGGTCGGCCAGTACCGGGGTCAGGTCCTTGAAATCGACGCCGGGGATCGGGAAATCGGCGACATGACGGGTCAGGGCGCTGATGAGCGCGGCGGCTTCCTGCCGGATGTCGCTCACGTCAGGGGGCCAACGGGGGTCACGTCAGCGACCATCGGTCCATGTTCCATCCTGCTCCCCATCGGGTCGGGTTACTGCTCACGGCGGTCACCTGCTTGGAGGTCAGCAGGGTGYGCTGCTGACGGTACAGCGGCAGCGTCGGGACGTCGGCCCACAGGATCGGCCCGCTCTCCCCCAGCAGACGTGCCTGCTCCTTGGGGTCAGCCGTCACCACCAGCGCGTCGATGATCCCGTCGACCCGCTCATTGCTGTAGCCGGACAGGTTGTTGCCGTTACCGGTGTGCAGGTCGTAGGCGTCCAGGCTGGACGAACCCGTCGAGCCGCTGCCCGGGGCGCCGCCGGTGCTCGCGATGAGCACGTCGATGGTGTTGTCGCGCAAGCTGAGCGGGCCGACGGAATCACCGGCGGCCTCGGTGACGGTGATCCCCGCTGCGGCGCAGGCCTGGGCGATGGCGCCGACGGTGGCGGCCAGCCGCGGGTTGGGGCTCTGATAGCCGATCCGCACGGTCAGCGGCTGGTTGTTCAGCGCCTGGCGGGCACCCTCGATGTTGGCGACGCTGAACTGCCCTGCCTCCCCCGCACTTTCGGCGGCCGACACGGCATCCTCGGTGGTCGGGCTGAGCCGGGCGTTCGCGATCGGCACCTGCGCGTTGCGCGCGATGGTGTCCCGCGGCGTGCACAGCGACAGGGCGCGCCGCGCCGGCGGGGCGGCCATCGGCCCCTGCGCCGAGTAGATCAGCTGCTCGATACCCGCCGAGGCGGTATCGGTGCGGGAGTACCCCGCGGGCAGGTTCAGGGTCCCCGACGATCCGGCCGAGATGTCGACGACATCGAAGGACCCGGAGTTGATCCGGTCCTGGATGTCGGCGCCGCGCGCCCACACCGTGACCCGAGGCGCCGCCGGTTTGGCGCCCCACCACTTGTCATTGGCCACCAGTACGACCGCGCCGTCCTCGGTGACGGAGTCGACCTTGTAGGGGCCCGAGGACGGTAGCCGTTTCACGTCGGTGTCGGTGCTCAGGTCCCAGGTCGAGTTCCAGGCCCGCGCAATACGTTCCAGGGCGCCGACATCACTGGTCTGCACGGCGGTGGTGACCCCGCCGTCGCCGAGGGCCAGCTCATCGGCCAGCACATGGGACGGCAGCATCGCGGTCGCCCCGAACAGCTGGCCGTAGTCGACGACGGCGCGATCCTGGGCGAAGGACACCCGGGCCTTCTTCTGGCCGGGCACGCAGTCGATCGTGGCGATATCGCGGTAGCCGGCGGTGCTCGCGGCGTCGAAGGCCGGGAACCGGCCGGACTGCGCGGCCCAGGTGAGCACCATGTCGTCGCAGGTGATCGGTTTGCCGTCGGAGTAGACGGCATTGGCGTTGATCTCGTAGTCGAGCACCAGCGGCGCCCGGCCGACCACCGAGACCGTGCCGTAGTCGCGGTCGCTGACGATCTGACCGTCCGGGCCGCGGTAGGTGAACCCGGTGAGCACCCGCGCGAAAGCCTGTGGGCCACCGGATGCGGCGCCGGCCACCGAGTTGGTGTTGTAGGTGCTCAGCGATCCGTCGACGGCGTAGTCGATGACATCGTCGGACCCGGACGAGCAGCCCGCCAGCACCAGCCCCAACGACAGCGACAGCGCGGCCACCGCCGTGCCGGTCCGCTGGATCACAGGGCGGGACACTACGTCCGCCGTTTGCCCGACGGTCGGGTGGGCCGGTTCGGGCGCGCGCCGGGGGCCGGCTTGTCGGGTGCCGGCGCCGCGGGCGCGGCGGTGGCGCTCACCGTGTCCTCGGCGACGTCGACATCGGATTCGTCGTCGGTGTCGACATCGGATCCGGTCTTGGCGGCTGCCGCCGCGCGACGGCGCAGCACCCGCTTGGTGTGCTTGCTCACCAGATCGGTGCGTTCCCGCAGGCTCACCAGCAGCGGGGTGGCGAAGTAGATCGACGAGTAGGTACCCACGAGGACGCCGACCAGCTGCACCAGCGCCAGGTCCTGCAGGGTGCCCACGCCGAGCAACCAGACCGCGATGACCATCAGCGCGATGATCGGCAGCGCCGAGATGAGGCTGGTGTTGATGGAGCGCATGAAGGTCTGGTTCACCGCGAGGTTGGCCTGTTCGGCGAACGTCCGGCGGGTGGTGTGCTCGAACCCGTCGGTGTTCTCCTCCACCTTGTCGAACACGATGACGGTGTCATAGATCGAGAAGCCGAGGATGGTCAGCAGCCCGATGACGGTCGCCGGGGTGACCTCGAAGCCCACCAGCGCGTACACCCCGGCGGTGACTATCAGGTCGAAGAACATGGCGGCCAGCGCGGCCAGCGCCATATATCTCTCGTAGCGCACCGTGATGTAGATGGAGACGAGCACCAGGAACACCACCAGCGCGATGAGCGCCTTCTGGGTGATCTGCCCGCCCCATGTCGAGGACACCGCCGAGTCACTGATGGCGAGCTTGCTGGGTTCGCCGTTGGCGCCCTTGGGCGCGAACGCGTCGAACAGCGCCACCCGCAGCTTCTCGGTGTCCTCGTTGGACAGCGTCTCGGTGCGGATCTGCACGGTGGCCGACGGGCCGTTGCCCACGATGACGACCGTCTCGGGCGGCTTGCCCAGCGCCTCGTTGTAGACCGTCTCGACCTGTTCGGTGGTGGCCTGGGCCTTGGCGCCGTCGACCGGCATCGAGACCTTGGTGCCGCCCTCGAAATCGATACCGAAGGTGAAGCCGCGCAACAGCATCGCCAGCAGTGAGATACCGACGATCACACCACTGATGCCGTACCAGAGCTTGCGCTTGCCGATGACCTCGAAGGCACCGGTACCGGTGTAGAGGCGCACGAAGAAGCTGTGCTTGACCTGTCCCGGCGCGGTCGACTCGACGGCGCCGGACTCGGTGATCTCACCGGAGGAATGTTTGGCCGACATCGGCTAACCCCGTCCTGTCGAAGGAACGGCACGCCGCTCGCGGGCGATCTGCTGGACCGCACCGAGCCCGTTGTAGGCCGGCTTGGCCAGCGTGGCCGACTTGGAGGACAGGTACACCAGCGGCCACGTCACCAGGAACACCACCAGCACGTCCAGGATCGTCGTCAGGCCCAGCGTGAACGCGAAGCCCTTCACCTGGCCGACGGCCAGGAAGTACAGCACCGCGGCGGCCAGGAAGGTGACGGCGTTACCGGACAGAATCGTCTTGCGGGCGCGGGCCCAACCGCGCGGCACCGCCGACCGGTACGAGCGGCCCTCACGGATCTCGTCCTTGATGCGCTCGAAGAACACCACGAACGAGTCGGCGGTCGTGCCTATACCGATGATCAGACCCGCGATGCCTGCCAGGTCGAGCGTGTAGTTGATGTATCTGCCCAACAGCACCAGCAGCGCGTAGACCATCGCGCCGGCCAGGATCAGCGACAGCGCGGTCAGCAGTCCRAGCACCCGGTAGTAGAGCAGTGAATAGAGCAGCACCAGCGCCAGGCCCACCGCACCGGCGATCAAACCTGCCTTGAGCGAGGTCAAACCCAATGTGGCCGAGACGGTTTCGGCTTCGGAGGACTCGAAAGACAGCGGCAGCGAACCGTATTTGAGGACGTTGGCCAGCTCACGCGCCGAGGAGTCGGTGAACTGTCCGGTGATCTGGGTGCGGCCGCCGGGGATCGCCTCCTGGATCTCCGGGGCACTGACCACCTGCGAGTCGAGAGTGAAGGCGGTCTGGGTGCCGACGTTCGCGGCGGTGAAGTCGGCCCACGTCTTGGAGCCACCGCTCTTGAACTCGACGTCGACGACGTAATCGCCGCGCTGCTGGTCCAGTCCGGATCCGGCGGTCTTGATCTCTTCACCGCTCATGATCGACTTGTCGAGCAGATACACGGTGTTGTGATCGACCGAGCAGGTGACCAGCGGCAGGTTGGGATCGTCGTTGCCGGCGAGCACATCCTCTTCGTTGCAGCGGGTGGCCTGGAATTGGAGCGCCAACAGCTGAATGCTCTGGTCGGTGCTCTGCCGCAGCTGCTTCTCATCGGCGATGCGCTGCGCCAGATCGGCCTTCTCGTCCGGCGCGCCAGGGGCGGCCGGAGGCTGACCGGGAGCCGGAGGCTGACCGGGCGCGGGGGTCGGTGCGGGCGACGGCGTCGGTGACGGCGCAGGCTCCAGCGGGTAGGGCCGCGGCTGCGCCGCAGGCGGCGCGGGGGCGCCCGGCTCAGCGGCGGGCCCGCCGGGAGTGCGGATGGGAGCCTCGGGTTCGGCCGGCGCCAGCAGCGGCGGCATCCCGGGATCGCCGCCCGGCGGCATGCCGGGCACACCCGGTGCCTCGCCGGGTGGTTGCGCGGCCGGATCGCCGGGAGCCTGCGCCGGCATGGCGTGGATCACCGGACGGATGTAGAGCCGCGCGGTCTGTCCGAGGCTGCGCGCCTCGGAGCCGTCATCGCCCGGAACGGTGATGACCAGGTTGTCGCCGTCGATGATGACTTCCGAGCCCGAGACGCCGAGCCCGTCCACGCGTGAGCTGATGATCTCCTGCGCCTGCAACAACGAGTCCCGGCTGGGCTGGGATCCGTCCGGTGTGCGCGCGGTGAGGGTCACACGGGTGCCGCCCTGCAGATCGATACCCAGCTTCGGTTCGGCCTGCTTGTTCCCGGTCAGGAAGACCAGCAGGTAGACGCCGACGAGGAGGACCAGGAAGAGCGACAGATAGCGGGCAGGGTGGACCGGCGCCGAAGACGAAGCCACGGTTCTTGGGTCTCCTTGAAACGATCAGGGGCGGGGATACGCAGCACTGCTCGACTACACGATTGTGCAGCGCTACCGGGAGGGTACGCGGTGAAGCTGAGTCAGTTGCTGTCAGTCTTCGGTGTCGGCCTGTCGGTCAACTCGACGGCGCCGGACTCTTCTTCGTAGCTGTCGGTCTCGTCGTCTTCGTACTCGTCGTCGTCGGCATCCTCGATGCGGTCCCGCACGGCGAGCTTCATCCAGGTGGTGACGACGCCGGGGGCGATCTCGATGTCGACGTGGTCATCGGTGATGCCGGCGATGGTGCCCTGCAGACCCGAGGTGGTGTGCACGCGATCGCCGATGGTCAGCGACTCGTGCAGATCGATGGTGGCCTGCATGGCCTTCTTCTGCCGACGCGACGCGAAGAACATGAATGCGCCCATGATCAGGATGAGGGGCAGGAATACGACGAGATCCATGAAACTGCTGTCCTTCGCGGTTGTTCAGCGGGTACGGCACACCAGTGTGCCATTACCGCTGCTCCCCTCCGCCCGCTCACCCCTGCAGCAGAGGGCGGCGCAGTGCGGCGCAACACATCCGCCGACGGGTGCTGAGCCAACCGAATTCGTGGCACAATACGTGTCAATACACGCATTCCGTAGGTGTATCCCTTACCAGCAGTGGTTTTCACCCGCATCCGCGGCCAGCGGATTAGGGTTTAGCCCCACCCCCCGCATCAGGAGTCAGCCGTGACTGCCGTCGAACAGACCCGCCATCTCGCCACCGCCATCCCAGGACCGAAGTCGTCGGCCCTGATCGACCGCAAGGCCGCCGCGGTGTCCCGCGGGGTCGGTACCACGATGCCGGTCTATGCCGCCCGCGCCGGGGGCGGCATCGTCGAGGACGTCGACGGCAACCGGCTCATCGATCTGGGCTCCGGTATCGCGGTCACCACCATCGGCAACGCCGCACCCCGGGTGGCCGAAGCCGTCGCCGCCCAGGCGGGCGAGTTCACCCACACCTGTTTCATGGTCACGCCCTACGAGCAGTACGTCGACGTCTGCGAGCACCTCAACCGGCTGACACCCGGGGGCGGCGAGAAGCGTTCGGCACTGTTCAACACCGGCTCCGAGGCCGTCGAGAACGCCATCAAGATCGCCCGCTCGTACACCCGCAAGCAGGCGGTGGTGGCCTTCGACCACGCCTACCACGGCCGCACCAACCTCACGATGGCACTGACCGCGAAGTCGATGCCCTACAAGAACGGGTTCGGCCCGTTCGCGCCCGAGATCTACCGGGCGCCGCTGTCCTATCCCTTCCGGGACGCGGAGTTCGGCAAGGAACTGGCCACCGACGGTGAACTGGCCGCCAAACGCGCCATCAGCGTGATCGACAAGCAGGTCGGTGCCGACAACCTGGCCGCGGTCATCATCGAACCCATCCAGGGCGAAGGCGGATTCATCGTTCCCGCCCAGGGCTTCCTGGCCACCCTGCTGGCCTGGTGCCGGGAGAACGACGTGGTGTTCATCGCCGACGAGGTGCAGACCGGGTTCGCCCGCACCGGCGCCATGTTCGCCTGCGAACACGAGGGCATCGAGCCGGACCTGATCGTCACCGCCAAGGGCATTGCCGGCGGGCTGCCGCTGTCCGCGGTCACCGGGCGCGCCGAGATCATGGACGCCCCGCACGTGTCCGGGCTGGGTGGCACCTACGGCGGCAACCCGGTCGCCTGCGCGGCGGCGCTGGCCACCATCGAGACCATCGAAGCCGACGGGCTGGTGGAGCGGGCGGCTGCGATCGAGACGCTGATGAAGGGTCGGCTGCATCAGCTGCAGGCCGATGACGACCGCATCGGCGATGTGCGCGGCCGCGGCGCGATGATCGCCGTCGAACTCGTCAAGCCCGGTGGCCTGGAGCCCGACGCCGATCTGACCAAGGCGCTATGCGCGGCCGCCCATGCCCAGGGCGTCATCGTGTTGTCCTGCGGCACCTACGGCAACGTGCTGCGCTTCCTGCCGCCGCTGGCGATCAGCGACGAACTGCTCAACGAGGGACTCGACGTGCTGGCGGCAGCGCTCAAGGAACTGGCCTAGCCCGTTTCACCGGGTCAACGGCCACGGATCGGTAGTGTCCGGTCGAATGACCGAGTACCGGGCCGTGCTGCGCGCGTGGTGGCGCCAGCCCGACCACTTCGACTGGTTGTCCAGTTACCTCGACGCGCAGCGGCTGCGCGGCTTCACGCAGGCCATGATGGTGGCCGTCATCGTGCTGCTGATGGTCGCACCGCTGCTGATGCACTGGAGCCCGGGCGGGCCCGCCGACGGTCTACCCACCGTGCTGTCGTTCGCCGTCGCTCTCATCACGGCCGCCATGGCGGTGCTGTGGGCGCGAAGCTGGCCCACGTGTGAGCAGTCCAAGGCGTTCGCCGTCACCGCGACGCTGTGCATCGCCGCGGCCTGCCTGCTGGATCGCGACCCCGCGGTCGGCCTGCTCGGCTGCTCGTGTTTCGCGGCGATGGCCGGCTACATCGCGTTCTTCCACACCAGCCCGTATCTGGTGACGGTCATCGGCGTGGCAGTGACCACCACCGGGATCAACGCGGTCCGCGTCGCGCTGGCCGGGGACCCCGCCTCCGGAGTGAGCAAGTTCGTGGTCATCCTCGTCGGTGTGCTGGCGGTGCCGGGTTCGATCCAGGTGCTGGTGCGGCTGCTGGGCAGTGACGCCGCGGAATCCGATGTGGACTCGCTGACCAATATTCTGAACCGGCGCGGATTCCACCGCGCCGCACATGAATTGGTGGGCCGCGCCGCGGTATACGGCGGCACCGTCGGCGTGATCCTGGTCGATCTGGACGGTTTCAAACGCATCAACGACACCCGCGGGCACGCCGCAGGCGACAGGCTGCTGATCACGGTCACCGAGATCCTGCGCGCACAGGCTGCCGGGGACGACATCATCGCGGCCCGCTTCGGCGGTGAAGAGTTCCTGGTGTGCGGGCATCTCGACGACACCGCGACCACGGCGCTGGCCGAGCGGATCCGCCTGGAGGTCGCCGCCCTGCCGGACGCGATCACGGTCAGCATCGGTTCGGCACTGGCGAAGATCGGCGAGCTCGACGATCAGGAGATCACCCTGTTGATCAATCGCCTCGTCGAGGCGGCCGATGACGCGATGTACAGCGCCAAACGCGCCGGCGGAAACCGGGTGCAGCGCAACAATCACGAATTCGATGCGCTCTAGCGCGCCCGCGCACCGCTCCAGAACTGTTGCACGGCCCCGATGACGGTTTCCCGGTCGACCAGCAGTGGGGAGGAGTGCCCGCTTCCCCGGACGTCCACCACGGTGGCATCGGCCATACCGTCGGCGACGGACTGGGCGTCGGCCGGCCGCCAGCCCGTGATGTCGTCTCGGCCCGCCACCATCAACACCGGGGCGGCGATCCGGGTCAGGTCGGCAGCCATATCGGGACGATTCAGCATCATCGACCGCATCGCGCGGAACATCGACGGCCGGTCCGCGCCGGTGAACGCACTCATCACCTCGTCGGCGAGAGTTGGTGCAGCAGCAAAGGATTCCTGTCCCACCAGCGCGTCGGCGAGCGGGTTGAGCAGCAGCGCATTGGGTCCGGTGAAGCGGTAGAGCTGCACGAGCGGCCAGACCTTGGTCCAGCGTTCGACCGCGCGCAGCGCATGGGCGGGCGTCCCGATCGTGGTGAGGGAGCGCAGCCGCTCGGGCCGGTGCACGGCGAGCTGGATGCCCACATGCCCACCCCAGGCGTTGCCCACCCAGTCGACGGGTTCGGCGATGCCGAGCGCGTCCAGCACCGACTCCGCCGCGGCGACACAGTCGGCGAAGCTGAAATCCCGCCCGATGGGTTCGCTCGCGCCGTGCGAGGGACCGTCGATCACCACCACGGAGCGGGTGCCCGCCAGTTCCTCGGCGATCCCGCACCATGATCGCGAATCCAGGAACAGGCTGTGCCACAACACCACCGGCGGCCCGGCACCCAGCGTCTCGACGTGCAGGGCGCCTACCTCGGTTGCGACTCGCTGGACGGCCATGACTCCCCATGTACTTCGGAAACCGGAACTTCGGTAACCGTAATATGCTGCCCGCCCACAGCTCCGTCAAGAGAGCGTCGTCGATCTCGAGCAACGCTGGGCAGGCGCCGTCGGCGAACAGCACGTCAGCCAGATGTGCCGCACGATGCAGCAACTGCTCGACGAACTCGATCCTGAGCAGTCCCACAGCTAACGGCACACTGATGTGCTGAGCACCCGCTTGAACGCCGTACAGTGATACCGGACACAACTGACCTCGATCTTTCAAACGAACTGACGCGATGAACACGATTCGCCGGTGGTGGCGGCAACCGGACCGCTACGAGTGGCTTTCGGTGTACTTGGAGTCCCAGCAGCTTCGCTGGCCCCTTCAACTGATCATGGCCACGACGGTCACCGCACTCGGGTTCGTGCCGTTGCTGCTGCTGTGGAGCCCGGAGGTGCCCTCCGGATGGCCGACCTACCTCATCGCGTTCTCAGCGACCGCGCTGTGCTGGAGCATGACGATCGCCTGGCTGATCCGCTGGCCATCGCGACGGGTGTCCCGGATCTTTGCCGTGCTGTCGGCGGTGTGCGTCTCGGCGGCGAGCCTGATCATCCTGGACCCGCAACGCGGACTGCTGGCCTGCGCCATCTTCGCGGCGATCGGCGGCCTCGTGGCCTTCACCCAGAACAGCCGGTTTCTGGCGCTGGTACTCGGTGTGGGGGTCGGGACCGCGGTGATCTGCGGAGTGCGGGCCGCCATGGTCGGTGACACCGCAATGGCGATCAGCCAGCTCCTGCTGATATTGGCCAGCATGCTCACCGTGCCGATGATGGGCCAGATTCTGGTCCAGCTTCTGGGCGCCGACGCGGTGAACTCGGACGTCGACGTCCTCACCGGCCTGCACAACCGACGTGGTTTCTACCGGGCGGTGGGACACCGCGCCGGCCGCTTCGTCCGCGGCCGCGGGGTGCTCGGACTGGTGATGGTGGATCTGGACTGCTTCAAACAGGTCAACGACACCTTGGGGCACGCCGCCGGCGACGAGGTACTCAAGGCGGTGGCCGCTGTGCTGCGCAAGGCCGCCGGCGGCGACGCAGTCGTGGCCCGTATCGGCGGGGAAGAGTTCTGCATCGCCTCCACCACCGGTGACCGGCATATCCATCAGCTCGCCGATCGAGTGTGTGCCGCGATCGGTGCGCTGCCCGATGGCGTGACCGCCAGCGTCGGCACCGCATCCGTCCAGCGCCTCCCGGCGTCCCGGGAGGCGCTGGACGAACTGCTCGGCGTGGCGGATCGGGCGATGTACACCGCCAAGCGTGCCGGTGGCAATCAGGTGCGCCACGCGTCCGATGTCGTGCGGCAGTAGATCTAGCGGTGCGCCAGCTCGTTGTTGCGGTCGCCGCTGCGGAATATGCCCCGCCAACCCTTCCGGCGACGCGCCTCGGCGGTGGGTCCGATGACCTCCGTCTTCTGATCGGGCATCACCACCGGCTGCGATCCCGTGGTATCGACCGGCCTGACGGTGTCGACATCGCGGATCTCCACATCACGGACGCTGCGCACCGACAACCGGCCGACCGCGACCGCGCCGAGGAAGACCACCAGGGCGCCGAGACCGGAGAAGTACGCGAGCTCCAGCACCACCCGCTTGGACTCGGTGACGGCCACCGGGCTACCCACGTTGCCGAGCGCGAGCGGCGCGGCCAGCGCACGCCCCACCACGAACCACGCCCCGGCGGCGACGGCCAGCCATCCGCCCAGCATCGCGGTGGCACGGTTGCGTGACACCAGCAGGAGCAGACCGCCGATCACCGCCACCACGCCGGGAAGCACCTCCAGCCAGCCCCGGCCGAGGGTCCACGTCCACGGCGAATCGGGTGTGAAGGCGAAGTCGAAGTACGGCCCGACGAACGGGATGAGCGCACCCCACAGGCCGAGAAGTATCAGCAGGAATCCACTGAGGGCTCCGCGGCTGCGCGATATCGCCAGTCTGCTGCCACGGGCAGGTTTTACGCGTGTGTCGGACATGGTGGCCTCCTCGGTCATGCCGAGGGGATTACCCACCATGATCAAGCGGTAACCAGGTTGATCGCGATCAGCAGCACCGAGATCAACGGGAACACACCCTGGGTGACGGCGGCGCGGGCCTTGTCCGGTGAGGACACCAGCAGCACCAGCGCGGCCGCCAGCATCGATCCCACCCCGGCCAGGACCAGCGCGGTCCCTACCGCGCCGTGCCCGGTCAGTACGGCGCCGATGCCGACCCCGGACACGATGGCCAGGAACAGGTTGTAGAAGCCCTGATTGAAGGCCATTTCCTTGGTCGCTTCGGCCTCCTGGGCGCTCAGCCCGAAGGTCGCCCGGGTGCGCGGCGACGTCCAGGTCAGCGACTCCATCACGAAGATGTACACGTGCAGCAGCGCGGCGAGGCTGGCGATGACGAGACCGGCGGTGATCATGGGAGACTATTCAAACAGTCCGGTCTGCCCGAATCCGGTGACCGGCGGTTGCAAGCCCAGGTGTGTCCACGCCAGCGGGGTCGCGACCCGGCCGCGCGGGGTACGGGCGATCATCCCGGCACGCACCAGGAACGGCTCACACACCTCTTCGACGGTGGTGGCTTCCTCCCCCACCGCGACGGCCAGGGTGGACACGCCGACCGGTCCGCCGCCGAAGCTGCGGGTCAGGGCCGAGAGCACCGCGCGGTCCAGCCGGTCCAGGCCCAGTTCGTCGACGTCGTAGACCTCAAGTGCCGCCTTGGCGATATCGCGGGTGATGATGCCGTCGGCGCGAACCTCGGCGTAATCACGGACCCGGCGCAGCAGCCGGTTGGCGATCCGCGGGGTGCCGCGGGAACGCCGCGCGATCTCGGAGCCGGCGGTGGCGCCCAGCTCGATGCCGAGGATCCCGGCCGAGCGGTGCAGCACCCGTTCCAGATCGGCCGGTTCGTAGAAGTCCATGTGCGCGGTGAAACCGAACCGGTCCCGCAGTGGGCCGGTCAGCGCACCGGACCGGGTGGTCGCACCGACCAGCGTGAACGGCGCCACGTCCAATGGAATCGATGTCGCCCCAGGGCCTTTGCCGACCACGACGTCGACCCGGAAGTCCTCCATCGCCAGGTACAGCATCTCCTCGGCGGGCCGTGCGATGCGGTGGATCTCGTCGATGAACAGCACATCGCCCTCGACCAGGTTGGACAGCATCGCCGCGAGGTCGCCGGCACGTTCCAGCGCCGGACCCGAGGTGACCCGCAGCGCCGAACTGAGTTCGGCGGCGATGATCATCGCCAGCGACGTCTTGCCAAGGCCGGGCGGTCCGGACAGCAGGATGTGATCCGGTGTGCCGCCACGGTTCTTGGCGCCTTCGAGCACCAGCTGGAGCTGTTCCCGTACCCGGTGCTGCCCGATGAACTCACCGAGGGTGCGCGGCCGCAGGCTGGCGTCGACATCTCCTTCGCCGACGGTCAGTGCCGCCGAGACGTCCCGGCTCGCATGGTCGTCGCCCTCGACGTCCTCGTCGAATCTGCTCATTTCTTACCCAGCATCGACAAGGCCGCCCGCAGCGCGGTCGAAGTGGTGGCCGCCGGGTCGTCGGCGAGCACCTTGTCGGTGGCCTCCTCGGCTTGTTTGACCGCGAAGCCCAGTCCGACAAGGGCTTCCACCACCGGCATCCGCACCGCGTGCCCGATGGCCGCTGCCGATCCGCCGGCGCCGGGGACCGCGCCGATCTTGTCGCGCAGTTCCAGCACCATCCGCTCGGCGCCGCGCTTGCCGATGCCCGGCACCCTGGTCAGCGCGGTGACATCACCGTCGGCGAGCGCCTGGCGCAGCGAGGTTGCGTCGTACACGGCCAGGGTCGCCAGCGCGATCTTCGGGCCGACACCGGAGACGCCCAGCAGTGTGCTGAACAGATCACGCGACTCACCGTCGGCGAAGCCGTACAACGTCATCGAGTCCTCGCGCACGATCATCGCGGTGATCAGCCGGGCCTCGTCTCCGCGCCGCAGCGTGGACAACGTCGACGGGGTGGCCATCACCTTGTAACCGACCCCGGCGGCTTCGACGACCGCGTGATCGAGGGCGATCTCGATGATCTCGCCACGCACCGAGGCGATCATGCGCGGGCCGCCTTGAGCTTGGATTCGTATTTCCGCTTGGCCTCGGCGGCCTTGGCCTCCGCCTCGGCCATCCGGGCGATCATGGGCGCCCGCCAGCAGTGACAGATTGCCAGCGCCAGCGCGTCCGCGGCGTCAGCCGGGGTCGGTTTCTGTTGCAGCCCGAGGATTTTGGTGACCATCGTGGTGACCTGCGCCTTATCGGCGCGGCCGTTGCCGGTGACCGCGGCCTTGACCTCGCTGGGGGTGTGGAAGTGCACGTCGATATCGCGGCGGGCGGCCGCCAGTGCGATGACCCCGCCGGCCTGCGCAGTGCCCATCGCGGTGTTGGCGTTCTGGTTGGCGAACACCCGCTCGATGGCGATCACGTCGGGGCGATGGGTGTCCATCCAGTATTCGACGGTGTCGCTGATGGTGAGCAGCCGGCGCTCCAGCGCTTCACCTGCCGGGGTCCGAACGACATCGACGTCGAGCGCGACGACATGGCGACCGCGACCGGTCTCGATCACCGACAATCCGCAGCGCGTCAACCCGGGATCGACTCCCATTACCCGCACGCCAGCCCCTTCACCGATCAGAACACGTGTTCGATAGCGTAGCCGCCGGGCCCGACACATCCGGAGAGGGACACGCGCAATTCTTGCCGTGCCACCATGGAGACATGCGAGTAGTCATAGCGGGCGGACACGGAAAGATCGCGTTGATTCTGGAGCGGCTGCTGGCGGCCCGGGGTGATGCGCCGGTCGGGCTGATCCGGAACCCCTCGCACAGCACCGATCTCGAGGCGGTCGGAGCGCAGGCGGTGGTGCTGGATCTGGAGAACAGCACCGTGGAGCAGGTCGCCGAGGCGCTGCGCGGGGCCGATGCGGTGGTGTTCGCCGCCGGGGCCGGTCCGGGCAGCGGTGTCGCGCGTAAGCAGACGGTGGACCGGGACGCGGCGATCCTGCTGGCCGATGCCGCCGAGTCCGCGGGTGTGCACCGCTATGTGATGGTGTCGGCGATAGGGGCCGACGACCGCAGCCTCGACGACGGGTACGACGAGGTGTTCCAGGCCTATATCCGCGCCAAATCCGAGGCCGATGCGAACGTGCGGGCGCGCAGCGCGCTGCAGTCCACCATCGTGCGGCCGGGCGGGCTCACCGACGACCCGGGCACCGGCAAAGTGCAGATCGCCGAGTCGACCGGCCGCGGCACGATCGCGCGCGCCGATGTCGCCGCGGTCCTGCTGGCGGTGCTGGACTCCCCCGCGACGGCGGGGCGGACCTTCGAGCTCATCGCCGGGGAGACGCCGATCGGGGAAGCGCTCTAACTAGTCCTCGTCGAGCTGGGCGGCGACGTCGTCGGGGATGTCGATGTTGGTGTAGACGTCCTGCACATCGTCGCTGTCTTCCAGCGCATCGATGAGCTTGAGCACCTTGCGGGCGCCCTCGAGGTCCACCTGCACGCTGACCGACGGCTGGAAACCGGAGTCCGCGGAGTCGTAGTCGATACCGGCGTCCTGCAGCGCGGTACGCACGGCCACCAGGTCGGTGGGCTCGGAGATGATCTCGAAGCTCTCGCCGAGGTCGTTGATCTCCTCGGCCCCGGCCTCCAGCACGGCGGCGAGCACGTCGTCCTCGGTGAGGCCGTTCTTGTCGAGGGTGACGACGCCCTTGCGGGAGAACAGGTAGGACACCGACCCCGGGTCGGCCATGTTGCCGCCGTTGCGGGTCATGGCGACGCGCACCTCGCCGGCGGCGCGGTTGCGGTTGTCGGTGAGACATTCGATAAGCACCGCAACACCATTGGGGCCGTAGCCCTCGTAGGTGATGTTCTGCCAGTCGGCGCCGCCGGCCTCTTCACCGCCGCCGCGCTTGCGGGCGCGCTCGATGTTGTCGTTGGGCACCGACGACTTCTTGGCCTTCTGGATGGCGTCATACAACGTCGGATTACCCGACGGGTCGCCGCCGCCGGTACGGGCTGCGACCTCGATGTTCTTGATGAGCTTGGCGAACATCTTGCCGCGCTTGGCGTCGACGACGGCCTTCTTGTGCTTTGTGGTGGCCCACTTGGAATGGCCGCTCATGCAGGTACGCCCTCTTTCTGGTGAAACGTCGACTGCCCAGTCTACGGGCACCCTCTTTCGTGACACCCTGCTTGGGTGCGCAAGGTTCTGATCATCGGGTCGGGATTCGCCGGTTTGTGGGCCGCCCTGGGGGCGGCGCGACGGGTCGACGAGCTGGGACTGCCGCCGGAGTCCATCGAGATCACCGTGCTGTCCCCCACCGCCCACCACGACATCCGGGTGCGCAACTACGAGCGCGATCTCAGTGCCTGCCGGCTGCCGCTGGGCGATCTGCTGGACCCCACGGGCGTATCGCATGTGCTCGGCACGGCCACCGCCGTCGACGTAGACGGCCGCACGGTCACCGCGCTCACCCCCGAGGGCACCATCGCCGTGAACTACGACCGGCTGGTACTGGCGGCGGGCAGCCAGGTGGCGTTGCCGGACATTCCCGGCCTGCGCGAGTTCGGCTTCGATGTCGACACCTTCGACAGCGCAACACGATTGGGTGAGCACCTGGACACGCTGTCCGCCGACACCCCGGGTGCGGGCACCGTCGCTGTGGTGGGGGCCGGGCTGACCGGTATCGAGACGGCATGCGAACTGCCCGCCCGGCTGACCGCGCATTTCGGGCCGGCGGTGACGCCGAGGGTGCTGCTCGTCGACCACAACCCGGCCGTCGGATCCGATATGGGTGTCTCGGCCCGGCCGGTCATCGAGGATGCGCTGTCCCGATGCGGGGTCGAGGCCGTCACCGGTACCGGGGTGATCGCGGTGGATGCCGAGACGGTGACGCTGTCCTCGGGCGCGGTGATCCCCGCGGCCACCGTCGTCTGGTGTGCCGGGATGCGGGCGAATCCGTTGGCCGCGCAGTTGCCCGTCGGCCTGGACCGGCTGGGCCGTGTCCCGGTCGACGGCCGACTGCGCGTCGAGGGCGTGCCCGATGTCTTCGCCGCCGGTGATGTGGCGGCCGCGCAGGTCGACGACGGGCACACCTCGGTGATGTCGTGTCAGCACAGCAGGCCGATGGGCCGCTACGCCGGCTACAACGTGATCAGCGATCTGGTGGGCGCACCGCTGCTGACGCTACGGATCCCCTGGTACGTGACGGTGCTCGATCTGGGCCCGGCCGGCGCGGTGTACACCGAGGGCTGGGACCGCACGGTCATCGGTACCGGTGCGGCGGCGAAGGCCACCAAGACGGTCATCAACACTGAGCGGATCTATCCGCCGCTGGGGGCCGACCGGGCCGCGCTGCTGGCCGCGGCGGTCCCCGAGGTGCAGACACCGCCGTCGACCGGGTAACCGGTCAGCGCACCAGGGTTGCTCCCCCATCGAGCCGGATCTGCTGGCCGGTCATGAACCGCGACTCGTCGGCGAGCAGATACAGTGCGGCGTAGGCGGTTTCCCAGCTGCTCGCGCGGCCCATCTTGAGTTTGACAACCTCGTTGTAGGCCGCGTCGACCTCGTCGGAATCGAATCCGAACAGTTCCTGCGAGTCGTGGTTCCMCAGGGTCGAGTCGATCGGGCCCAGCATCAGGGTGTTGGCCCGAATGCCGGCCTCGGCGTACTCGACCGCGGTCAGTTCGGTGATGTAGTTCAGACCGCACTTGCCCAAGGCGTACGGCATGATGCCCATGTTCAGGCCGAGTTCGTTCTTCAGGCTCGCGATCGAGGAGAAGTTGACGATGCTGCCGGTGCTGGTGCCCTCGTTCTTCTCCATGCATTGGGCGGCAAAGAGGTTGCAGTGGAAGCAGCCCAGCATGTTGACGTTGATGCCCTTGTTGAAGTTCTCGACCGACATCGAATTCGATTCCCGGTCGAAGGGCGGGTTGGTCGCGACGCTGTAGACCATCCCGTCCACCCGGCCGCTGCGCTGCATGACGGTGTCGAAGATACGTTGGCAGTCGTCCTTTTCCGCGACGTCGGCCTGCACGGCGTAGGCGGTGCCACCCTCGGCCTCGATCATGTCGACGGTCTCCTGCGCGGCCGCGAGGTTGAGATCCACAGCCACCACCTCGGCTCCGTGCCGGGCGGCCAGCACGGCGGTGGCGCGCCCGTTGCCGATCTTGTCGCCGGGCATCTGCCCGCCGCCGACGATGACGATCACCTTTCCGGACAGGTCGAAGGCGGTGCGGTCCTTGCTGGCGAAATCTACAGACATGCTTCCTCTTTCATGTGGATGGCGCGTTCCGGGCAGGCGGCGATGGCTTCGGTGACGCTGGGCTCCAGGGCTTCGGGCACCTCCACGTCGAGAGCCTGCGCGTAGCCGTCGTCGGTCAGGGTGAACACCTCGGGACACAACGCTGCGCAGACACCGTGCCCACGGCAGGAATCGTCGTCGACGGTGACCCTCATGCGCCCGCGACCTTCAGGTGCAGTTTCGTGAGGCCACGCAGGATGTAGGTCGGCACGTAGTCGAAACGCCGATCAGCTCCGGTGCCGTGGTGGGCCTCGTCGAGGCGGATCTCGCCGGCGGTCTCGAGCAGGCGCTGGATGAGAATGCGCCCCTCGGCGCGTGCCAGTGGTGCGCCCAGGCAACTGTGGATACCGCGCCCGAACGCGATGTGGCGCCGCGAGTTCGGCCGGTCCAGGTCGAAGGTGTCCGGATCCTCGAACACTCGCGGATCCCGGTTGGCGGCACCGTAATGGACCATCAGCGTGGAGCCGGCCGCGATGTCGACTCCGCCGATCGTGGTGTCGGCGCGGGCCAGCCGGAAATCCCCGCGGATCGGACTCTCGAAGCGCAGCGCCTCCTCGATGAAGTTGCCGATCAATTCGGGTTGGCGGCGCAGCCGATCCTGCAGGTCGGCGTCCTCGGCCAGCACCTTCATCGCCGAGGACAGCAACCGCACGGTGGTCTCCTGACCGGCGGAGAACAGGTTGGACGCCACCCGCACCACGTCGATGACCTCCGGTGTCGACCCGTCCGGGAACGTCGCCTGCGCCATCTCGGTCATGACATCGCTGCGCGGTGCAGTACGACGGTCGGAGATGTAGTCGGCGAACCGGATGTACAGATATTCCAGTGGGGCATGGGCCATCTCGGCACCTTCGGTGCTGCCCAGGGCGACGTCGCCGGTGAGTACCGCGGTGAGCTCGTCGCGGTCCTCGACGGGCACGCCGAGCAGATCGGCGATGACCAGCAGCGCCACCGGGTTACCGACTGCCGTGATGAACTCGCCACCGCCGCGGGCCAGATAGGGCGCCAGCACCTGATCGGCGAGCAGCCACATGAACTCCTCGTTGGCCTTCAGGCGCTTGGGGGTGATCAGGCGGGTCAGCAGCGACCGGTGCGCGGTGTGGGTAGGCGGGTCGAAGGACGGGAGTTGGTCGCTGAACGGTAGCTCTTGGCGGTGCTCGTCGATGAGCGCCCGGACGGTGGCCGCGTCCAGGCCGTCCAGCGATACCGGAAAGCCCGGGAACGGACCGGTCACACTGGTGCACGACGAGAACGACTCGTGATCACCGACCACCGCCAGCACCTCGTCGTAGCCGGTGACCACGAGCACGCCCTGGGTCGGTTCGCGCAGCACCGGACTCTCTTCCCGCATACGGGCCAGCAGCGGATACGGGTCGGCGACCAGTGCCGGGTCGTGGAAGAAATCGATGGCGTCGATCTGCGCTGGACTGATGGTCAAGATGCGCTCCTCGGGTGGCGGCGGGCTGCGGATCGGCAATGCCAAAACCGACCAAACATAAAGTCAGTTACTGACCAATCGTACAGTCGTAAACTGTACGAATGGTCGGACCGCGACGAATTGTTAGCAGCACTACATTCCGAGGACCGGTGTGAGCGCCCCCGCCACCCGGCAGCGCCTCATCGAGGTCGCCGTCGCGCTGTTTCGCCGGCACAGCATCGCCGGCACCTCGCTGCAGATGATCTCCGACGAGCTCGGCCTCACGAAATCGGCGATCTACCACCACTTCCGCACCCGCGACGAGCTCCTGGAAGCGGTGCTCGATCCCGTCATCGATCAACTGCGACAGCTGGTGGAGCAGGCCGGCGGTCACCGCGGCGCAAAGGCGCAAGCCGATGCCATGCTCGGCGGGTTCGCCGCCCTCGCGGTGTCCAACCGAACCCTGTTCCCGGTCCTCACCGGCGACCCCAGCGTCGGCGAACTGCTGCGCGCGCGGCAGGACTGGGGCGCCATCGTCGCGCGTCAGATGGAACTACTGGCCGGCGCCGAACCGGGGATGGCCGGTCAGGTGCGGGCCGCCATCGTGATGTCGGGTATCTCGGCCGCCGTCGGCGTCGAGTACGACGGGACCGCGGATGAGCTGCTGGAGCAGCTGGTGACGGCCGGCCGGCGCACGCTGGGTCTTCGCCCGCCCCGTGTTAACTGAGCCACACTCACTGTCCCGGTAACTTACTCCAAAGTAAGGTAGCCGATATGACGTTCTCCCTGGAGTTGTCCTCAGACCTGCTCGACGTGCAGAAGTGGGTTCACGAATTCGCTGCCGACGTGGTGCGCCCCGCCGCGGCCGAGTGGGACGAGCGCGAGGAGACCCCGTGGCCGATCATCCAGGAGGCCGCCAAGATCGGCCTCTACTCGCTGGAAATGATGGCTGAGCAAACGGCCGAACCCTCCGGCCTGGGCATGATCGTCGTCTTCGAGGAACTGTTCTGGGGCGATGCGGGTATCGCGCTATCCATCCTCGGCACCGGACTGGCCGCCGCTTCGGTCGCCGGTTCCGGCACCCCCGAGCAGATCGGCGAATTCCTTCCGCAGATGTTCGGCACCGTCGAGAAGCCCGAGGTCGCCGCGTTCTGCGCCTCCGAACCGAACGCCGGATCCGATGTCGGCTCGATCCTCACCCGCGCCCGCTACGACGAGGCCACCGACGAGTGGGTGCTCAACGGCACCAAGACCTGGGCCACCAACGGCGGCATCGCCAACGTCCACGTCGTGGTCGCGTCGGTGCACCCCGAACTCGGCACCCGCGGCCAGGCGTCATTCATCATCCCGCCCGGCACCAAGGGTCTCAGCCAGGGCCAGAAATTCCTCAAGCACGGGATCCGCGCGTCGCACACCGCCGAGGTCGTGCTCGACGAGGTCCGCATCCCCGGGCGCCTGATCGTCGGCGGCAAGGAGAAGTTCGACGCCAAGATCGCCAAGGTGCGCGACGGTAAGAAGGCCGCCGGACAGGCCGCGATGGCGACCTTCGAGCGCACCCGCCCCACCGTCGGCGCCATGGCCGTCGGCGTGGCGCGCGCCGCCTATGAGTACGCGCTCGACTACGCCTGCGAGCGTGAGCAATTCGGCCGCAAGATCGGCGATTTCCAGGGTGTCGCGTTCAAGCTCGCCGACATGAAGGCCCGCATCGATGCCGCCCGCCTGCTCGTCTACCGGGCCGGCTGGATGGCGCGCRACGGCAAGCAGTTCGAGAACGCCGAGGGGTCGATGGCCAAACTGGTGGCCAGCGAGACCGCGGTCTACGTCACCGATGAGGCCATCCAGATCCTCGGCGGCAACGGCTACACCCGCGACTACCCGGTCGAGCGGATGCACCGTGACGCCAAGATCTTCACGATCTTCGAAGGCACCAGCGAGATTCAGCGGCTGGTGATGGGCCGCGCCATCACTGGTCTGCCGCTGCGCTGAAAATACTTACGCCAGAGTTAATTTCGGGCGGTTACTCCGTCGCGGGACGCAAACACAGCTGTGACATCGCCGAAACACGGTCGGCCTAATTTTGCCGAATGACACAGGAGCTCGGCGATGAGGTGCGCAACGAGGTAGTCGAGGCCGACCTTGACACCATGACGGCCACCAAGGAGACCCTCGAGGACTACACGCTGCGCTTCGCCCCGCGCAGCTACCGCAAGTGGTCCACCCGGGTGGTGGGCATCTCAGCCCTGGGCGGTATCGCCTACCTCGCCGATTTCGCGATCGGCGCCAATATCGGCATCGCCTACGGGACCACCAACGCGTTGTGGGGAATCCTCATCTTCGCGGTCGTGGTGATGGTCACCGGGTTCCCGCTCGCCTACTACGCCGCGCGGTACAACGTCGATCTGGACCTGATCACCCGTGGCAGCGGCTTCGGCTACTACGGATCGGTGGTCACCAACGTCATTTTCGCGACGTTCACGTTCATCTTCTTCGCGCTCGAGGGCTCGATCATGGCCCAGGGTCTGGAGCTCGGCCTCGGCATCCCACTGTGGGTGGGCTATGCACTGTCCACCATCATCATCTTCCCGCTGGTCATCTACGGCATGAAAGTCCTTTCCACACTGCAGGTCTGGACCACGCCGCTGTGGCTGGTGCTGATGGTCGCACCGTTCGTCTATCTGGTCATCAGTCATCCTGAATCGGTCGGCGACTTCTTCGCCTTCCAGGGTGAGAGCGGCACCGGCGGCTTCGATCTGGGCATGACGCTGCTGGCCGCCGGCGTGTGCCTGTCGCTGATCGTGCAGATTGCCGAGCAGATCGATTACCTGCGCTTCATGCCGCCCCGGACGCCGGAGAACAGCCGCAGCTGGTGGACGTGGATGTTCCTGGCCGGGCCCGGCTGGGTGATCTTCGGCGCCATCAAACAGGTGGTCGGGTTGTTCCTGGCGGTGTACCTGATCGCCAACGTCTTCGACGGCGCGGTGGCCAGCGCGAACGAGCCCGTGCATCAGTTCCTGGAGATCTACCGCAACTTCCTGCCGCCATGGCTGGCCATGACGCTGGCGGTGGTCCTGGTGGTGATCAGCCAGGTCAAGATCAACGTCACCAACGCCTACTCCGGCTCGCTGGCGTGGACGAACTCGTTCACCCGTGTCACCAAGCACTACCCCGGCCGGCTGGTGTTCCTGGCGTTCAACCTGCTGATCGCGCTGGTCCTGATGGAAGCCAACATGTTCGCGTTCCTGAACTCCATCCTGGGGTTCTACGCCAACTGCGGCATCGCCTGGGTTGTGGTGGTGGCCTCGGACATCGTGTTCAACAAGTACCTGCTGAAGCTGTCGCCCATGCAGCCCGAGTTCCGGCGCGGCATGCTGTACGCGGTCAATCCGGTCGGGTTTGTGTCGCTGTTTGTCGCGGCCGGGGTGTCACTGCTGACCTTCTTCGGCGTACTCGGCGAGGCCATCAGGCCGTACTCACCGCTGGTGGCCATGGTGCTCGGTCTGGTGCTGCCGCCGATCATCGCGGTCGCCACCAAGGGCAAGTACTACCTTCGCCGCACCGATGACGGTATCGACCTGCCGATGTACGACGAACTGGGCAACCCGTCCGGCGCGCACCTCAAATGCCATGTCTGCCATCACGATTACGAGCGGCCCGACATGATGAAGTGCGAGACCCACGACGCGTTCGTCTGCTCGTTGTGCCTGTCCACCGACAAGGTCGCCGACCACGTGCTGCCCGCCCAGAGCTAGGCGGACACCATGTCGACGAACATCGCATGCACCCGGCGGTCGCCGGTCATCTCGGGATGGAACGACGTCGCCAGCATCCGCCCCTGACGCACCGCCACCGGATGGCCGCCCGCCGTGGCCAGCACCTCGACCTCAGGTCCGACCCGTTCCACCCACGGGGCCCGGATGAACACCGCGTGCACCGGGCCGTCGATACCGGTGAACGTCAGGTCCTCTTCGAACGAGTCGACCTGACGGCCGAAAGCGTTGCGGCGCACCGTCATATCGATTCCTCCGAGCGGTAATGCCTCGCGCCCGGGCACGCCGGCGTCCAGGATCTCGCCGGCCAGCAGGATCATTCCCGCACACGAGCCGTAGGCCGGCAACCCGTCGCGCAGCAATCCGCGCAGCGGCTCCAGCAGCTCGAACTCGCGCAGCAGGTGGCTCATCGCCGTCGACTCACCGCCCGGGATGACAAGTGCATCAACGGATTTCAACTCGGACAGCCGCCGCACCTTGACGGCCTCGGCGCCGGCTTCGGTTAGCGCCGCCAGATGCTCACGGGTGTCGCCCTGCAGAGCAAGCACCCCGACGGTCACGCTCACTGGCTGGACGGGGTGAAGYCACGCTGATAGCGGGTCAGYCCCTCCTGCATCACTGCCGCGACCATCTCGCCGTACTGGTTGAACAGCTTGCCCTGGGTCAGCGCGCGCCCGCCACAGGCCGACGGTGAGGACTGGTCGTAGAGCAGCCATTCGTCGGCGCGGAACGGCCGCATGAACCACATCGCATGATCCAGCGACGCGATGTTGAGATGCTTGCGTTCATCCGGGTGATTCACCTGTGCCGAACCCAGCAGGGTCAGGTCGCTGAGGTAGGCCAGCGCGCAGATGTGCAGCACCGAGTCGTCCGGCAGCGGATCGCGGTGCCGGAACCACACCTGCTGCTGAGAAGCCTTGCCGGGCAGGCGATTGACCTGATCGCGCGGGACGATACGGACATCCCACTCATCGAACTGACGGAAGCTGGCGTCGTCGAAGACCTTGGAGTTGGTCTTGAAACCCGGGATGTCATCGGGCGAGGGCGCCGAGGGCATGGCGTCCTGATGCTCGATACCGCTCTGATCGGTCTGGAACGACGCCGACATGCTGAAAATGGTCTGACCGTGCTGGACGACGCTCACCCTGCGGGTGGCGAACGATCCGCCGTCGCGGATGCGCTCCACCAGATACACCGACGGTGCCCGGGCGTCGCCGGGCCGCAGGAAGTAGCCATGGAGCGAGTGCACCTGGAACTTGGGGTCCACTGTGCGCACCGCAGAGACCAACGACTGGCCGGCGACATGGCCGCCGAAGGTGCGCTGCAGGAAACCGGACTCCGGGCTGAACACCCCACCGCGGTAGATGTCGACTTCGAGCTGCTCGAGATCGAGGATCTGTTCGATCGACATACGCGCTTACCAGCCGCGTTCGGCGAGCCGGTGGGGCTGCGCGATGTCCTCCACGTTGATACCGACCATGGCCTCGCCCAGGCCGCGCGACACCTTGGCCAGCACATCGGGATCGTCGTAGAAGGTGGTGGCCTTCACGATCGCCGCAGCCCGCGCCGCCGGGTCACCGGACTTGAAGATGCCCGAGCCCACGAACACACCCTCGGCGCCGAGCTGCATCATCATCGCCGCGTCCGCGGGCGTGGCGATACCACCGGCGGTGAACATCGTGACCGGCAGCTTGCCCGCGCGGGCCACCTCGACGACCAGATCGTAGGGGGCCTGCAGTTCCTTGGCCGCTACGAACAACTCGTCCTCCGACAGCGAACCCAGCCGGCGGATCTGTCCGCCGATGGCGCGCATGTGGGTGGTCGCGTTGGAGACATCGCCGGTGCCGGCCTCACCCTTGGAACGGATCATCGCCGCGCCCTCGGTGATCCGGCGCAGCGCCTCRCCCAGGTTGGTCGCCCCGCACACGAACGGCACGGTGAACTTCCACTTGTCGATGTGGTTGGCGTARTCGGCCGGGGTCAGCACCTCGGACTCATCGATGTARTCCACCCCGAGGCTCTGCAGGATCTGGGCCTCCACGAAATGCCCGATCCGCACCTTGGCCATCACCGGGATGGTGACCGCGGCGATGATGCCCTCGATCATGTCCGGGTCGCTCATCCGCGACACCCCACCCTGGGCCCGGATGTCGGCGGGTACGCGCTCCAGCGCCATCACCGCGACCGCACCCGCGGCTTCGGCGATGCGCGCCTGCTCCGGGGTGACCACGTCCATGATGACCCCGCCCTTGAGCATCTCGGCCATCCCGCGCTTCACCCGCGCGGTACCGGTCTGGCTACCGGAACCAGGTGCGGTTTCCATCGCTATCTCCTTCACTTCGCTACTGATTCAGTCTAAGGGTGGTGACAAATCAATTGGATCCGCAGTATCAGCGGATCAGCTGAGGCTGCGTACCAGGTCCGGCACCCCGCACATCGGCAAGTTCGCCGGCCTGTGCCAGCAGCTCGCCGAGCTGCAGCGGGTACACGGTTTCGCCCTTGTCGACCAACTCGCGGATCATTGTCTCATCGCACCAGAGGTGACCGTGAATGTAGCGGCGCTCCAGGGCGGTATGACCCGTGGTAGCGGGTTCGAAGCGGGTGGTCCGGTGCACGAAGAAGAGCTCCTCGCTACGCATCATCGAGCCGTTGAAATCGATGACGGCCTCCCGCCGCCACACCGGGCCCACCAGCTCGGCGGGCGACAGGGCCAGACCCGTCTCCTCGGCCAGCTCGCGCGCCGCGGTGTCGGCGAGCTCTTCGCCGGCTTCGACCGCGCCACCGACGGTGAACCACCAGCGTCGCGCGTCGGTACCGGCGCGGGCCGGGTCCGAGCCGCAGAACAACAACACCTTGCCGTCCTCGTCGAGGAGTATCACCCGCGCCGAGACCCGCCTGCTGAACTGGCCGGAATCACGCGCAGCCGGACCGGCCCGCTCGGCGATCTCGAAATATGTCGGCGGCGCCGCGGTGCCGCCGAGGTGCAGCAGGCGCACCAGCGGGCGCTCCCGCAGGGCCAGGGTGTCGCGCACGGCGTCGTTGTGGAACCGGCGGGCCAGCAGCACCCGGGCCTCCGCATCGGCGAGTTCGGCGACCAGCGCCACCGGCAGCGACAGCGGATCCACGGACTCCAGGGCGGCGGACAATTCGTTCTCCGCGGCCTCGCGCATGGCCCGCGGCGCGCGCTCGGCGGCAGCGGCGAGGGTGGCCAGCCGTTTGCCTTCCGGCGCTCGGCCGTAGGCGTCCAGTGCCACCGCGCGGGCGACCACGGCGCGCCGCGCCAGCAGACCGTCCAGCGCCTGCCAGGACAGGTCGTAGCGCACGTGCAGGCGGTCCAGCCGGTTCGCGGTCAGGTAGGCCCAGCTGCCGAGCAGCAGCAGCACGGTGCCGATGAGCACCAGCAGCACGATCAGGATCCAGCTCATGTAGCCACCTGCACCTTCGCGCCCATGCCGCTCACCGTCTCGTAGACCCGCATGATCTCACCGGCCACCACCGACCAGTCGTACCGCTGCACCGCTTCCGATGCCGCGGCGACATACCGCTTGCGCGCCTCGTCATCTCCGAGCAGTTCGATCAGGCTGGTGGCCAACGCATCCGGGTCATCGACCGGCACCAGCCGGCCGGCTTCGCCGTTGTTCAGCACCCGCCGGAACGCGTCCAGATCGCTGGCCACCACCGCGGTGCCCGCCGCCATGGCCTCCACCAGCACGATGCCGAAACTCTCCCCGCCGGTGTTGGGCGCGCAGTAGACATCGACGCTGCGCAGCGCCGAGGCCTTGGTGGCGTCATCGACGGCGCCGAGGAAACGCAGGTTCGCCGCGTACTCGCCGGCCTCCTCGGCCAGCTCCTGCTCATCGCCTCGGCCGACCACCAGCACCTCGACATCGGGGAACTCCGCGACCAGTCGCGGCAGCGCGCCCAGCAGGACCGCCATCCCCTTGCGTGGCTCGTCGAACCGGCCGAGGAACAGCACCGAGCGGCCCGGTCGCGGGTAGCCCTCCAGCGGTGGCGCCGACGCGAAGTCCGATACCGTCACGCCGTTCGGGATTTCGACGGCGTCGGAACCCAGGGCCTCCATCTGCCAGCGCCGCGCCAGATCGGACACCGCGATCCGGCCCACGATCTTCTCGTTCAGCGGGCGCAGCATTCCCTGGAACACGCTGAGCGTCAACGATTTCGTGGTCGAGGTGTGGAAGGTGGCCACGATGGGTCCCTCGGCGATCATCAGCGCCAGCATGGATACGCTCGGCGCGTTCGGCTCGTGCAGGTGCAGCACATCGAAATCGCCTTGGATGAGCCACTTCTTGACCTTGCGGTGGGTGGCAGGGCCGAACCGCAGCCGCGCGACTGACCCGTTGTAGGGAATGGGGACGGCCCGGCCGCCGGACACCACGTAATCGGGCAGGTCGGTGCCGGCGTCGGCCGACGACGGGGCCAGCACGCTGACGTCATGGCCGCCGGCCAGGAACACCTCGGCCAGTTGCAGCACATGGGCCTGGACACCACCGTGCACGTCGAACGAGTACGGGCACACCATCCCGATGCGCATCGGTGTTCCTAGTTCCCCTCGAGGCGGGCGCGGCGCTCATCCGACAGGTCGGCAAGCCACTGCGGTTGCAGCATGTGCCAATCCGCGGGGTATTCGGCGATCCCGGCGGCGAAGTGGTTGGCCAGGGCCTGGGTGATGACGCCGACATCTCCGGAGGAGGTGTCCAGTGGGGCGTGGATCCGCAGGCCCCACCCGTCGTCCTCGAACCAGGTGTGCACCGGCAGCAGCGCGGCGCCGGTCTGCAGCGCCAGCTTTGCCGGCCCCGACGGCAACCGGGTCTGCTCACCGAAGAAATCGACCGGAACTCCGGAGCGGGTCAGGTCGCGATCGGACATCAGGCACACCAGCCCGTTGTCGTTGAGGCGGTCGACGAGGATCTCCGTGGGCGGCCGTGCTCCCCCGGTCAGCGGCAGCACCTCGAAGCCCAGGCTCTCGCGGTAGGCGACGAAACGGTTGTACAGCGACTCCGGTTTGAGCCGCTCGGCCACGGTGGCGAACTGCCCGTAGGTGTTCGTCAGCCACACCCCCGCGATGTCCCAGTTTCCGCTGTGCGGCAACGCAAGTACCACGCCGCGGCCGGCGGCGAGCGCCTCCTCGACATGGTGGTGGCCCTCGACCCGGTCCTGTACCTGCGCGGCGATTGCCACGTGGTTCATCGACGGCAGCCGGAACGCCTCGCGCCAGTACCGCCCGTAGGAGGCCAGCGAGGCGCGGACAAGACCGCCGGGCACCTGTCCGGCGGGCACGCCCAGCACCCGGCCCAGGTTCTTGCGAAGCTGTTCGGGTCCCCCGCCGCGCGCCGCGTACAGCGCGCCGGCGTCGAACATGTTGCGGGCGGCGAACTCCGGCATGGCCCGCACCATCCGCCAGCCCGTGGCGTAGCCGAGATCGGACAGCTGCCCGCCCAGCGGAACCCGGAGGCCGCCGAATTTGGGCAGCCCCGATGTCGGCGTGCTCACGCGGTGTCTCCATCGGACGAGGGTGCCGCCGGCTCCGAAGGCATGGGGTCCATGGCGCCCGGCGAGGTGCGCACGGCGTGCAGGCGCTGGGCGAGGGTCACCAGGCTGGCTGCGGCCAGCCCCCACATGGCCACGTCCAGCAGGACCGGCCACCCGAACAGACCGGACAGGCCGGCGCCGGTCAGCACGATGACCAGCCGCTCGGGCCGTTCGATGATGCCGCCGTCACCGCGCAGCCCGCTGGCCTCGGCGCGCGCCTTGATATAGGAGATGACCTGCGAGGTCACCAGGCAGATCAGGCCGGCGACCACCAGCGCGGTGTTGTGCGCGCCGAACGCGGCCCACCAGACCAGTCCGCCGAAGATCGCGCCGTCGCTGAGCCGGTCGCAGGTCGCGTCCAGCACGGCGCCGAACCGGGTGCCGCCGCCGCGTTCACGTGCCATCGCACCGTCGAGCATGTCGGCGAGCACGAAGAAGAAGACGGCCACCGATCCCCACCACAGCTGCCCGATCGGGTACAGGGTGAGGGCGGCCACCACCGAACCGGCGGTGCCCAGGATGGTGATGCTGTCCGGGGTCAGTCCGGTGCGTAGCGCCGCCCTGGCCACCGGGCCCGACAGCTTGGTGTACGCGGCCCGCGTCATCAGATAGAAGTTGCTCACTGCTGAGCGGCCCCGTCTAGGCGATCCCATTCGGTGGCCAGCAGCCGCCGGGTCTCACTGAGCAGCTGCGGGATCACCTTGGACCCGCCGATGATGGTGATGAAATTGGCGTCCCCGCCCCAGCGCGGGACGACGTGCATGTGCAGGTGCTCGGCCAGCGAGCCGCCCGCCGAGGTGCCCAGGTTGAGACCGACGTTGAAACCGTGCGGCCGCGACACCGCCTTCATCACCCGAATCGCCTTCTGGGTGAACGCCATCAGCTCGGCGGTCTCGTCGACGCTGAGATCCTCGAGTTCGGACACCCGCCGGTAGGGCACCACCATCAGATGGCCCGGGTTGTACGGGTAGAGGTTCAGCACGGCGTAGACCAGCTCCCCGCGCGCCACCATCAGGCCGTCCTCGTCGGACATCGACGGGATGTCGGTGAACGGTTCCTTGGACTGCGCCGAACCCGCCCCCTTCTTCATCGGCGACTCGGCGATGTAGCTCATCCGGTGCGGCGTCCACAGCCGTTGCAGATGGTCGGGTTCACCCACCCCGGTGTCGACGATGCCCTCGTCGTCGCTCACGGATCCACCCTGAACAGCTCGGCGTTGGGAGTCRCGTTCTCGCGCCGGGTGATCCAGTCCACGATGGCGTCGACGGCCGCTTCGCGCGGCACCGAGTTGACCTGGCTGCGGTCTCCGAACCGGAAGGAAACACTCGATGCCTCAACATCGCGGTCGCCGGCCAGCAGCATGAACGGCACCCGCTGATTGGTGTGATTGACGATCTTCTTGGCCATCCGGTCATCGCTGGAGTCCACCTCGATCCGGACACCGCGGGTGCGCAGTTGAGCCGCAAGGTCTTCCAGGTAGGGCACGTGCGCGTCGGCGACCGGAACACCGACCGCCTGCACCGGCGCCAGCCAGGCCGGGAACGCACCCGCATAGTGCTCGGTGAGCACACCGAAGAAACGCTCGATGGATCCGAACAGCGCGCGGTGGATCA
This sequence comes from Mycobacterium sp. P4_H6, assembly GCF_056400845.1. Classification (NCBI taxonomy): domain Bacteria; kingdom Bacillati; phylum Actinomycetota; class Actinomycetes; order Mycobacteriales; family Mycobacteriaceae; genus Mycobacterium; species Mycobacterium sp. P4_H6. Next base: position 182,243 of record NZ_JBFUKN010000002.1, read on the forward strand.
GCACCGGCCGCTTCCGGCTTCCGTCCGCGGCGGTGTACTCCAGCTCGAACCGGTCGGGCATGTTGAAGTCGAGCTGAATCGTCGACATCTGCCAGTTCCGGCCCAGCGCGTCCTTCACCTGCACCGAGATCTTCGGTCCGTAGAAGGCGGCACCGCCGGGGTCGGGCACCAGAGCCAGCCCGGAGGCCTCGGCGACCTCGCGCAGGGTGTCGGTGGCCTCTTCCCACATGTCATCGGAGCCGACGGACTTCTCCGGGTCCCGAGTGGACAGCTCCAGGTAGAAGTCGTCGAGCCCGTAGTCGGAGAGCAGGTCGAGCACGAACTGCAGCAGCCCGGTCAGTTCCTCGCGCATCTGCTCGCGGGTGGTGTAGATGTGCGCGTCGTCCTGGGTCATACCGCGAACCCGGGTCAGCCCATGCACCACCCCGGACTTCTCATAGCGGTACACCGATCCGAACTCGAAGAGCCGCAACGGAAGTTCGCGGTAGGACCGTCCCCGCGACCGGTAGATCAGGTGGTGCATGGGGCAGTTCATCGGCTTCAGGTAGTAGTCCTGGCCGGGTTTGCGCACGGTGCCGTCATCGTTGAACTCGGCATCGATGTGCATGGGCGGGAACATCCCGTCCGCGTACCACTCCAGGTGACCGGAGGTGATGTACAGGTTCTCCTTGGTGATGTGCGGGGTGTTCACGAACTGGTAGCCGGCCTGTTCGTGCTTCTGCCGGGAGTAGTCCTCCAGCTCCTTGCGGACGATGCCGCCCTTGGGGTGGAACACCGGCAGACCCGAACCGAGTTCGTCGGGGAAGCTGAACAGGTCCAGTTCCACGCCCAGCTTGCGGTGGTCGCGGCGCTGGGCCTCCTCGATCAGTTCGAGATGACGGTCCAGGGCCTCCTGGGATTCCCAGGCGGTGCCGTACACCCGCTGCAGGCTGGCGTTGTTCTGGTTGCCGCGCCAGTATGCGGCGCTGCTGCGGGTCAGCTTGAACGCCGGAATGAATCGGGTGGTCGGGATGTGCGGGCCGCGACACAGATCTCCCCAGATCCGCTCCTTGGTGCGCGGGTTGAGGTTGTCGTAGGCGGTCAGCTCGTCGCCGCCGACCTCCATCACGTCCGGGTCCCCGGACTTGTCGTCGACCAGTTCGAGCTTGAACGGCTCGTCGGCAAGTTCAACGCGCGCTTGGTCTTTGGACTCATAGACGCGGCGGGAGAACAGCTGGCCGTCCTTGATGATCTTCTGCATCCGCTTCTCCAGCTTCTGCAGATCCTCGGGCGTGAACGGCTCCGCCACGTCGAAGTCGTAGTAAAAGCCGTCGACGATCGGCGGGCCGATGCCGAGCTTGGCCTGTGGGAACAGATCCTGCACCGCCTGGGCCAGCACATGCGCGCACGAATGCCGGATGACGCTGCGGCCGTCCTCGGTGTCCGCGGCGACGGCCTCGACGTCCACGTCGGCGTCGGGCACCCAGTTCAGGTCACGCAACCGGCCCTCGGCGTCGCGCACCACGACGATGGCGTCCGGGGCGCCCCGCTCCGGCAGACCCGCCTCGCGCACCGCCGCCCCTGCGGTAGTCCCGGCAGCGACCCGGATGAGGGCTGCGGGGGCGGAACTGGCGGCGGCGGTCATCGGTGGATCTCCTAAACGAAATGGTCGTGTGATCGCGACCATGCTATCGGGGGTCCCTGCACGCGGAAGCTAGGACCCGATGCCGATCGGGCTCTTCAGCCAGGGCCAATCGATACCGACCCAGCCGGCGGCCAGACCGATCGCCCCGAACAGCCACAGGGTGACGACGACGACGGCCGCGGTGAACAAGGCGCTGAGCACCTTGACGGCGATGTGCTGGCGGGTGAACCAGGCCATCACGGCGTCGTACCTGACCCGCGCGTGGTGCAGCACCACCTGCGCGGCCCGGAACTCGGTGGCCAGGATGCCCAGACCGAGGAAGACGATGGCCCAGCCCGGTCCCGGGTACGGGATGGTGATGATGCCGACCAGCAGCACCAGCGTGCCGACGACGCCGACGGTGATCCGGTAGGTCAGATCCGCGACGGGACGGTCGCGGATCTTGTCGCGCCAGCGGGCCCAGGCGCGCTTGCGCTCGCCGCGGTGCTGATCGGTCATGCGGTTGTCGCTCATGGCTGCCCCGGCTTCAGCCGGACGAAGAGTGCGTCCCCCTCGGTCAGCACCACCCCGTCGTCGAGTACCCGGCCGCTGACGAAGATCTTGCGCCCGTCGATGCGGTCGATGCCGGCGTCCACCTGCAGTTCCTTACCGATCGGCACGATCTTTCGGTAGTCGATGCCCAGGTGGGCGGTGCGCTGGTACATGCTCTTGGTCAGTTTGGCCGCGGTGAAGCCGAGCAGCGAATCGAACAGCAGACCGAGCACGCCGCCGTGCACCGCGCCGTTGCGGCCCAGGTGGTATCGGCGGAACCGTGCGGTGCCGGCGATGCGGCCATCGGCGGTGACGTACAGGTCGACCGGCACCGACATGATGTTGCCGCGGTTGGGTAGGTCCATCCGCCGGCCTGACGGCGAATGCCATTCGTCGGCCTCATACGGCGCCAGCAGCGCCGATACCTTCTCGATCAGGTCGGCGGCCTCGGTGATGACCGCGTCGGGCGCATCGGCGGCCCGGGCATGGTCCTGCAGGGTGCGCACCGCCTCGACGAAGCGCCCGTAGTCGGGACCGCCACGGTCGGTGGGATCGGGCGGATTGAACCCACCGCCTGTATGCACTGCACCGGTCGTCACACCGGCAACGTTATTGCACGCCCGCCCCGGTTACTCCGGCCAGTCGCTGTTGCGGATCACGTCGACGAAGTCGGTGCGGACGAACTCGCTGTCGTAACGCGCGAGCACGTCGGCGTTGACATTGCCGAACGTGCTCGACGGGCGGTGCCGATTGCCGTCGGCGAAGGCCTGCAGGATGCGGTTCTTGAAGTCCGGCCGCGGATGTGCGGCGGTGACGGCCGCGATCTCGGCGGCCGACAGCGCGTCCAGACCGATGCCGAGCACGTCGGTCTCGACGCCGGCCGTCACCAGGGCCACCTCCGGGTCCAGGAATTCGGGCACGCCGGGTGTGGTGTGCAGCGCGATACCCAGCCACACCCGTCCCGCCGAAGTGTCGTCGACACCGCGCGCCACCAGGAACTCCCTGGCCGCGTTGGCCCCGTCGACCTCGAAACGCAGTGTCGAGTCGCGGTAGCCGCCGGTCAGGCCGACGTCGTGGAACATCGCGCCGGTGTAGAGCAACTCCGGGTCCGGCTGCAGTCCGCGCCGGCGGGCATGCAGCATCCCGAACAGGAAGACCCGGCGGGAATGATGGAACAGCAGGTCGTCCTCGGTGTCCCGGATGAATTCGGTGACATCGTGCACCAGCTCGGTGTTCGGGATCACGATATCGGCCACCATCTGGTCAGTAGATGCGCTCATCGTCGAAACTCCTTGTTCTCCTGGGTTTTCCGTCGTGTGACACCAGTGTGTGCCGATACTCCAGTGAGCAGCGGTGCCAGATCGGCCACCTTTCCCACAGATTGCGACACAATGTGGGGGTGCCCGCACACAGTCCGCGCGACGTCGTCGTGGTGGTGTTCGACGGGATGAAGCTGCTCGATGTGGCGGGCCCCGCCGAGGTGTTCGCCGAATCCAATCGGTTCGGCGCCGCTTACCGGCTGAGCTTCGCCTCGGTCGACGGCCGGGAGGTCACCACGTCGGTCGGCAGCCGCTTCGCGGTGACCCGCCGGATCGACGAGATCGCTTCCGCAGACACGGTGCTGGTGGCCGGCGGGGACGATCTGGTCGGCCGGCCCATCGACCCCGCACTGGTCGGGGCGGTCCATGACGCTCTTCCCCGCACGCGGCGGATGGCATCCATCTGCACCGGGGCATTCATCCTGGCCCAAGCCGGGCTGTTGAGCGGCAGGCGAGCCACCACGCACTGGCGCCACGTCCGTCTGCTCGCCGCGGCCTTCCCCGACATCCATGTGCAACCGGACGCGATCTTCATCCGTGACCGCGAGATCTACACCTCGGCCGGCGTCACCGCCGGTATCGACCTGGCGCTGGCCCTGGTCGAGGAGGACCACGGTGCCGATCTGGTACGCACGGTGGCGCGATCGCTGGTGGTCTATCTCAAACGCGCGGGCGGCCAGTCCCAGTTCTCGGCATTGGTGGAATCCGATCCGCCCGCCGATTCGGCGCTGCGCGCCATCGTCACCGCGATCGCCACCGACCCGGGCGCTGATCACAGCGTCAAAAGCCTTGCCGCACTGGCGTCCATGAGCACACGGCAACTCACCCGGTTGTTCAGGTCCGAATTGGCGACCACACCCGCGCGCTATGTCGAGACGGTGCGGATCGACAGCGCCCGCGGAGCGCTGGATGCCGGCCGCAGCGTCACCGAGGCCGCCCATCTCGCCGGCTTCGGCAGCGCGGAGACGATGCGACGGGTGTTCGTGCAGCACCTCGGGGTGAGCCCCCGCGCCTACCGGGACAGGTTTCGCACCGCGGTACGGGATTGAGCGGCCCGCCGGTGCCATAGTGGCAGGTGTGGACCTGACCTATCCCGAAGTGGGCGCCACCAGGGGCCCGCTGCCCGACGGCTATCAGCACGTGCACGCGCACGCCGTGATCGGGCACGGCCGGGCCCGCTTCGAGGACGCTGCCGATGCCGTCCTGCACTGGGGAATGCAGCGG